>JAJRVU010000428.1 GCA_024277145.1 Planctomycetota bacterium | reverse complement strand
TCACGCAGAGTTTGCTGAGACGCGGAGAGTGTAATCAATAATTGCCACCTTCTAAAAAAAGTAGTAGGTCAGGCTGTGCCTGACGCATATACGATTCTAATTTTTGCATACATAATATAAAAAGAATGCGTATGGAGAATCTTCTTGTCGCTATCGCGACCCAGCCATTCTGGCCGGGCCACCCTCCGTTTTTTAACACCGAACATTGCAAACTCTACGGTCCCACTGCATGAATAAATCATGCCTCACATCAAGAACCGTTACCCCATTTTTAAATTTAACTTTAAATCAATATCAACTATTAGGATCTGAATTCGGAAAGAAGTCATCCTGATCACGTTTCTTCTCCTTCTCAGAGACATCCTTCAGATCACCATTATCGAATTCAAAAGTATTGCTACTACTTGATTCCTCGAAATTATCATCACCAAACTTTCTCTCATTCGGGTTTTCATATCTATCATCGGAATCGTATGTTGGTAATGCTTCTTTCGAATGAAACTCGTTCAAAAGTTCCTGAATCACTTTTCTGTGATTATCCCTTAAGATCCATTGGTCTTTATCTTTAACAAAATGCTCGTCAATCCAGTTGTTCAATCCATCACCTAAATTCACCGGAATACTCTTTTCCAGTTCATCGAAGAGTATCATAGTCCCAGGAAGAGACTCCAAAGCTGATTTGAGTTCTTCATTCTTAACACCTTTTGCAAGCTTCCGGGTGAGTCGATTCTTTCTGCGTATCTCACGGTAATATTGAAACCAGTCCTGCAATCGGTGGTTTAATTCCTCTTCCTGCACCGGCTGAACAACCAGTTTCTTTTGACTGGAGTTGGCAGAACCATCCAAAGGTTTTGTAGCTGGTTTTGCACTTGAATCATCTAGGTTTGTTCCGGGAAAGAAATCAGTGTTGTCATTATTTAGTTTTACTGCCTCTTCAGTAGAAACCTGCAAGAATTCGTTAAAGAAGTCATGGATAATCATATCAGGAGTATCGCCACGATATTCATGAGATTCAGCAACCATGAATACAGGGTAATCCAGAGCAAACCAGTTGTAATAAACCTTATTTTTCTGGATTGATGGATCAATTTGCTTTTTAAACTCATTGATGCACTTCCTGATCGGGTCATATACTCTTTTCGCTTTCTCATAAGCAATCAGTTCATTAGAAATGTTCTTCCTGAATTCTTTGCGAATCACAAGTCCTTGTGCAGTATCTTCTGTTTGGTCTTCCAGGGTTTTAAAGTACTGATCGACAATATAATCACCCGTTTTATTAGCAGGATCTGCATGCTCGGAATTCCTGATACAAAAAGAAGCAAACAATGGCTCTGTCATTGCCAGCTTCAGTTTTTTGTGAAGGTCATCAATCTCAGCCAAATCATTTGACCAGTCTGAAAGTTCTTCTTTTAAAGTGAGTGAAGCCTTATTAATTCTATCAAAAATATTTTTATGCAACAGTTCCTGCTCCGGCTTATCCAATTCTTCGTCTACAAGCCTTTCTTCAAGCACTTCATATTTCCCATCTTTATTTTTCCCAAAAAACTGTTCAATAAGAGTAAGGACTTGCGCCTGATCATTTTCAATTTGCTCACGAACAAGGCTTGCATACAAAATTGAAGGGGCTTGTTCATGGCTTAAAAACTTGTGTAGAAGTTTTCCCGTTTCTGTTTTAAGCTGTAGACCTGATTGAACCTTCTGAATTTCTTTCTCAACCAGTTGAATGTCATCCTGATATTTTTTGTACCGTGCGATTAATTCCTGATCAATTTCATTTAATTTCCCATCAGGATTACTTTGGCGATACTGCTGGTATTCTCTCCATGTTTCAGGGAGTGCCCTTTCCTTCAGTTCTTCCAACTTTGCGATAGCACGGTCCTGCAAAAGCAGCTTCCCTTGTTCGGTTTTGAGAATTTTTTTGAATTGGTCTACAATAGTTTCAGACTCAAAACCATCTTTATCGTTTTTCTTTTCAACAGCCCTTTTGACTAATTCTGCAATGAGAGGAAGCAGTTTCGGATCCACCTTTTCTGACAGAACATCCAGGTCAATGTTTTCAGACTCTGGGTTATAGGGAACCCCCTCATCAGGATATGGATCAGGATCAAACTCAGGTGTGTTTGATTTAGGGCTGACTCTGCTGGAAATGGGGGGAGGTGATTTTCTGGTTTTGGGTTTCTGATCACCATTATCGGGAGATGAAAAGTCATCAGTACCAGAAGATGAAAAGTCCAGTGTTATTAGATCCGGAAGGAGTACTTTATCGGGGGAATCTGAAAGGACTAGTTCATTGGGAGGATCTTCCTGAAATAAATCATCAGAATTTTCTTCAATCTCTTTTGGTGCCGTGATTTTCACAGGGGCAGAAAAATCAATTGTCCTTGATTTGCCTTTCCCATTGTTTTGAAAAGAATCTGCTAGTGATAGCAAATCTTCTTTATCCACAGAATTGGAAATCAGAGCAGGAGGATTTGCAAGCTTGATCTCAACATTCTCATTCGCCGCTATTATCGCCTTAATTACAGCATCCTCTTTAGCGACAAGATGAATTCGGAACATGCCGGCTGCTGCGATGGCAATGAGGGAAGCAAATACAAAATAACGTTTCATCAAAGAATCCTCCTGGGAATAATTTTTCAATAACCGTTTAAGCCTTGTACAAAGAGGGGCCCCTGCTGCTGTCGAAACAAAAACAGATTGAGCACGAACAGGTTCAGCCACTTTTAAAAGTGCCCTAGCCAATAGCGGAACATCTTCTGGCGACTTCCGGGAAAGCTTTAAATCGCAAGCCCATTCTGCAGATTCATCAAACCTCTTTGCTGCATACCACGAAACCGGATTAAACCAATGAGGCAGAACCAGAATCCGAGCGACAAGCGATTTCCAGACGTCACCCCGTTCATAATGTGCTAATTCATGCCTGAGAATTGCTCGCCTTTCCCCGAATGGTAATTCTCCCCACAATTTTTCAGGAACAACAATTCGATAGCCGGATGGAGTCAAGCAAAGCATTGGCCCGAGGGAGTCATGTAAATATAACGGAAGTGGTTTTCTGGCTTCTCTTTCATCTTGCAGGGAATTGAATTCCTGCTGTAACAAGTTTGAAGCCGGGGTTGCTTTGCGTAATAAATAAAGCAGGAACAGATAAAAAAAACATCCTGCTGAAAACAGAAGAATCAGACCAATCGCCCATAAATGATACAAAAACGAAACCGGGTTAATTTTCTGAAACTGGATCCAGAGATATCCAAAGAATGAAGCCTTTGCCTCCTGTTCCGTTTTCTCTTTTATGACAATCGCAACAGGTTTTTTTGCACGGATTTTCTTAGCAGCTTTTGCAGTCTTTGCAGATACAGTTGAAGTGGTTTTATTCAACTGGTTCCCCTCATTTTTAAGGGGGAATGAATTAATTTTAAACAGACCCGAATCCGATTTATTTTGCGATTTTGAATTTTTGGAATAAGATCGTTTCCTGTACTGCTTACTTTTTCGTATTGGCTTGGGTGCTATTTTTAATTTATTTTCCTGATGATTAGAAACAGCGGGAGATGCAATCGGACTCTTTTCAGATTTTTGAGATATTGCAGGGGAATCATACCAGGGAACAGAAACAGGGATATGAAAAAACAAAACGCCTTGAACCAAAACAAATCCCCAACCGATGCGATGAAGCCTGGGCGATTGAATTTTCGTAACCCGCAGAACAATCCAGACAACCACCGCCATGCCAGTCATCAGGAGAGTTGAGACTATTAAAAGTTGTGAAAAACCGGAAAGGAAATTATTCAACATATTTATTTTGCCCCTTTCTTTAAACGTCGTTCTGCCTCTTTCAGAAGAGATTTAATTTCCGTCAGTTCATCGTTTGTTAGCGAAGTTCGATTGACCAGATGCGCAACCAGTGGAACAACAGACCCGTGTGTCACACGATCAACCAGGGAATCAAGCTGAGTTGCACTGACATCTTCCGGCTTTAAAATTGCAGAATACCGCGCGGGCTTTTTGATGGCTTTATTTTTTTTCGCAAGCCCTTTATCAACCAGCCGATTCAACTGCGTTTGAACGGTTGTGTACCCGACTTTTCGTGGATATTTATCGTGTGTTTCAGAAATCGATAGAGAGCCATTTTCCCACAGGAGAGTCAACAACTCCATATCCCCCTGTGTTGGCCTGGGCATTTTTTTCTTCATGTAAATCTCCATTTACGACATGATTCGTAAATATTACTAAATCTGTCGTAAACGTCAAGCTGAATTTAC
>JAJRVU010000427.1 GCA_024277145.1 Planctomycetota bacterium | reverse complement strand
CCTTCTACCGTTTGACTACCAACACCTGCGCTGTAATTGAGGACACCCACAGTTCCTGTCCCTTGTTCAATTACAATATAGCCAATGGTTTCATCTGATCGCGTTTTATCAGGGTCTTCTGCGACATGTTTACCGGTATAAAAGTCAGTTACAGTCGGTGCCTGAAGCCGAGATGCTCCACGTGCCCAGAATGCAGAGAAATCAGCATCGTTATCCGTCATCACCTGACCCACAACAACAGGTGCTATATACGTATTGCTGTAACTTCTCTGTTCCCCTTGCCAACTGGTCCTGCTATCAGTTTGAGTCGACGTATATTTGACTGCTTCCAACGTAATGCCATCAACTGCCTGCGTGTAAATGCCTTCTTCGACTGCAATGTAATGGACATCAACACCTGTCACCGGATCAGTTAATCCATCGGTTCTTTGAACCTTGACTTCAAAACTGTTTCCTGTTGCATTACGAACTCTTGCTACCAGTGGAGGATCGCCTGCTTTCACATTAACCGTTGCCACCACAATCATGGAACTGTAATTATGATCCAGTGAAATTGTTTTCCACTGATCGGACACATTTCCAACAACATTGGTCCGAATTTCAGGTCCTGTATTTGAAACAGGTTCAGAGAAGACAACGTATGCAACCTGTTCCGTTGCATGTTTTCTTTCTGTATCTTTAGCGACATCTTCTTCAATAGCCAGATCAAGCGTATTGGGACTGACAAGACTTGAAGAGAGAGGGTTATTTCCATAAAGAACCGCCCAACCACCATCAGGTCCGTCCATACCAGCTAACGAAGCAATTGCAGTCACCGGCGTTCCATCTGTATTTACATTATAGGTGTATTCGGGAGAATCGCCGGTTCCTTTAACTGTATTTGAACCAAGTGCTGCGGAATAATTCAATCCGTTAACAGTCCCGGAACCTTCTTCGATGACAATGTAACCGATCGTTTCATCATTGCGTGTTCGGTCAGCGTCTTCGCCGACATGCTTACCAATGTAAAGGTCCGTTGCAGTGGGAGCGTCAAACCGTGTTGATCCGCGCGACCAGAACGCAGAATAGTCCGCATCATTTTCTGTCATGACTTGTCCGAGAACAACGGGAGCCGTGTAACTGTTTTGATAAGTTCGTTGTTCGCCAAGCCATCTCACGTTGTAGTCCGTCGCGGTGGAATTGAATTTGACTGCTTCCATTGTGATTCCATCAACCGCTTCTGTATAGACACCTTCTTCCACTGCGAGATAATGAACATTCATGCCGGGAATGGGCGTTGCAGATCCGTCTGTTCTTTGAAGTTTGATTTCAAAACTGTTTCCTGTTGCATTACGAATCCTTGCTACCACGGATGGGGCGCCTGCTTCACTGTTAATTGTTGCGACAACAACCATGGATGTGTAACTGTAATCCAGCGTCACCGTCTGCCATTGATCAGTCACGCCATTGACAACATCAGTTCGCACTTCGGGAACCGTCAGCAATGTTCGATCTTCCAGAATTTCAACGTTAGCGGATGTCGTTGAATGGGCTTGTTGATGGTAGCCATAAGATCGACGTTTTGATTTTCTTTTCAGAACAGAATTTAATTTGTTAGTTCTGAACGAATTACAGAATATATCGAAAGGACTCATCGTGAGGGTTCCTGACTTTATCAAATTAACTGAAGAGAGGGATTATCACAGAGAGACGGTGAATTAAAAAGAAGTGAAACATTCCCCGGGCCAATTGTTCCATTTAACATGTCGCAACAGCGTCTCTGGTGCAGGTTGCATTTAACTGTAACGTCGCTGGATAGCATGGAGACTTTATCTCAAGACTCTATAGCCCATTACACGTAAATGAAACTCGCTTTAATAGACAGTTAAGCAAAACAGGGGTAATAATTCAACAGCAATTATGTCGAATTTTAACCATAAAGAATAATGCTATAATTACCCCGGAAAGCAATACAGAGTTGCTCATAAAGAAATGGGGAACAAGCTAAAAAGTGTGCCGTATTTGCACAATTTTCTGGACAAGAGAAATGATTATTTGGCATAAAATCCACAGAGAAACGAAGGAATAATAAAGCCCATTTTATAGACGCTTTATGGTAAAGCAACTTCTTCTTTAAAACGATCTTCAGATTTTCGATCTCTGCATGAAAGCTTCATTTTTTTCAGCAGGCCATACTGTGTATGGAATGAGGAGTAACAAGGATCTGGGAGAAGCGTTTTAACATATATGTAATCATTGATGTATTCACATCCAATCACTTGCTTTTTGAATTCAATCTAATGTTTCCCGATTCATCGTGCAGGAACGTTGAATATTCAGACCTCCGAAGAAGACCGGAGTAATCCAGCCATTGGCGTCCATCGGAATATTAATGGAGACCTGCACAGTTGGTGTTGAATTGTCAATGGGATTCGGTGTTACAGTAATTGTTGCAGATTGAGTTCCGATGGCATTCAGGATCACCTGGGCAGCAGCTTCTGCATCGGCAACAGTTGCACCGGGAATGATGGCCCTTCTTGCTCCTTCGTAAGCAGCGTTTTCTGCACTGTTCCTGAACATATTTGCGTTAGAAAATTCCACGGAAGCAAAAACAAACATAAAAAGAATCGGCGCAGTCAATGCAAACTCAACTGCGGTCACTCCGCGTCGGTTTAGATTGCTTTTCTGTTTTTTCAAATTCGATATATTTCTGGTATTCATTTCTGAAGAATCCTGTATACGCTTTAATTATTCTGTAAGAATCACAGGGAGAGTTAATGCGATTTCCCTGAAGGTATCAATCAATTCCTGATTCGTTAGTGGTTGAAAGAATCTGCCACCTGTCATATTTGCAATATCTTCCATCAATGTTGAATTGGCACCTGAGCCAAACGCGATTGTATGGACTGTGTGTCCTCGATCTCTGGCAATTCCAGCAGCGTAATAAGGGTCTGTTCCCGTATTGTGCCAGCCATCGGTCATCAGGATAATGGTTTTGGCAGCATAAGGCCGGCTTAACGGATCATTTTGCAGGGAATCGGTTCCCTTGATTAATCCACCTCCGATATTGGTCCATGCATCGGGATAAAGTAAGTCAAATTCATCTGCAATCAATGTTGTATCTGCTGTGAGAGTCTGGTTATTGACTGCACCGGTTGTGTAGGAAGATAACGACAAATATTCTGTTTGCTCGGTATTGTCAATTTCAGAAATGAAGACATCAATTGCATCACTCAGACCATCCCAGCGGTTATACCAACCCATTGATCCTGAACGATCCACGACAATGGCTACATCTCGATCAAGTTGAGAAGCGACTGCAACCTGAACCGGTTCATAATCATAAATTCCAAACATTCCACCAAAAAAGAGCGAGATGGGTCCTGATGCAGAAGAACTGGTTCTTTCACCGTTGACACGAACTGCATTTTCTGGTGTCAGTCCACTATTGAAGTTCCAAACTCCGATTGGGTTAATGGACGTTTGGCCTAAAGTGATATCAGCATTGGTGATCACTAAAGGAACTCCAGCAACTTTATTTTCTGCTGCTATATCAATTGCGGCTGCTCTCGCTGCGGGTTCAGACTGTAACCTTGATAATGCTTCTGTTCCTGCCCGGGCTGCAGCATCGGTGGCAGCTCGTAGTTCCGTTCGACTTAACTGCATATAGGCCACATCAACAGAAAATGTAAGCGTGATCAACAGAATGACAAACATGACAGCAATCAGAACAATCATGGCTCCACGACGATTCTTTATTGAAGTCGAAAACCGATTGTCAGTTATTCTCTGTGTAATTTTCATTTTTTCTGACCTTCATTTTAGGGCGTCACACTTAAGTCGTATTCCCTGCCTGGATTATTCTTTTATCAGCTTATTCTTTAACCATGGTGGTTGTCACACTCATCGTATTTCCACCAAAGAACCATTGCGGGGTAATGCTATTACTGCTGCAAGGGGCAGAAGCTGTTATCTTTAGTAATGTTCCCCTGGGCTGATTATCAGTATCTAAAGGTGTGAAGGTAATGGTTTCATCATTAATATTTCTATTGGCAAGGAGTGACTGAGCTGTCGACAACGCTAACGATTGACTATCTTTTGGACGAATCATCACACGTGCACTTTCATATGTCGCTACAGTGAGTGCCTGCTTCAGAAAGATCATATTGCAACATTCAATAGATGCAAAAACGATCAGGACGATTGCAGGCAGACAGACCGCTAGCTCTGCGGTGGCTGTTCCCCGTCGTTTTTTCTTTGTTTTTCGAATGCAGTTCCTGCGAATTTTCATCTTTATTATCCTTAAACGGAACCTGCTGAAGCTTCTTCAGATTTATTATCAGAATTTTGATAAGCATCAGAATCCGTTTTTTCCAAAAGAGTATTAAAATCATCGGCCAGTTCGTGCCAGAAGTCATTCTTGCGGAATGTGACCTGATTTGTGATCTCACCTTCGGAGAGTGACCGAATTTTATTTTGCAATCGAAAAACCGGGCCGGTAAATTTATTACTGAATTTGACAGTGTCATAAATGAAGACCGGCAGGAGTACCAGAAAGACAACAAAAACAGGGATCACCTTAGCCCACATTGCTTTCATGTGGTCTGAATAGAGATTAAATGGATCTCCACTGACCAATAACTGCCATATTGTTAATAGCGCAATCGATGTTAAAAACAGGATTGTCCAATGCAACATGATTCTTCTTGCCAAGGCAAATTGAATCTTCTTGTACGAAACAATTTTAGTGCGTCTTTCTTTCATGACTTTATTCCTGATAGTTTTTTATTTTTCAATCTTTGATATGAGGCTAGACAATGTCTAGAAATGAATTAGAACGTGGCGCACTGTATGCACAGTCGGGATACCACTTAAACTTCTATCTCATTTGTTGAAACGCTCTCGCTGAGAGTTATAGAAGGGAAAACAACTTCAGCGCAAAGATTCTTATATCAATCACTAGGTCATAATCTGTATTGGAGCAAAAAACAATAACAGAAAATGAATAACAGGAATGAGCTGATACCGGAAAAGTACGGTTATGCGGGTTATCACAGTTTTTTGTGAAAGCGAGGTAAAAAAACGCAGTAGAATTCCTGCAATTCCCTTCATCTTTTCTTGCTTGATATCACCCAGAAATCGCAGAGCCGCGGAGAGAAATAGTGTTCAAGTAGGGTCTGCTGTGCAGACCAAAATTGTAACATTTAATCTTGATCGATGGTCTGCAAAGCAGACCCTATACAGCATCGGCATCCAACCAACCAACCAACCAACCAACCAACCAACCAACCAACCAACCAAATTGGTTAAGCCACCCTTTGTATTCTTTATTCTGAATTAAGAATACAGGTTTAAGAATACAGGGGAGCAAGCTTGCTGTAGGCATCCAGAATCAGGGATTCTGTTTCTTCCCAGCCTATGCACCCATCTGTAATGGAAACGCCGTATTTTAAATCGGCGGGATCTTCAGTCATCGGCTGTTTGCCCGGATTCAAATTGCTTTCCACCATCATTCCTATAATGGAATCGTTCCCTTTGATCCTCTGATCAATGACATCATTCCAAACGACAGACTGTTTTGTGTAGTCTTTATTGGAGTTGGCATGGCTGCAATCAACCATGACTCGTGGCTGTACTTCTGCTGCGCTCAATCTTTTGGTTGCATCTTCGAGTGATTCAGCATTATAGTTCGGGCCGGAACGGCCACCACGAAGAATGAGGAATCCCGATTGATTACCTAAAGTTTTCACCATGCAGGTTTTTCCTTCGGAATCAATTCCAAGAAATCGATGAGCAGCTTTGGAAGCAGACATGGCATCAATGGCCACTTGCAAGCCTCCATCAGTTCCATTTTTGAAACCGACCGGCATGGAAAGTCCACTTGCCATCTGCCGATGTGTTGGCGATTCTGTTGTTCGCGCACCAATGGCTGCTATGGAGATAATATCCGAAATATATTGTGGCGTGATCGGTTCCAGAATTTCTGTTGCAACGGGAAGTCCAATATCGGAAATATCGATCAGGATTTTTCGAGCTAATCGCAAGCCTTCACTAATATCAAAGGTATCGTTGAGGTAAGGATCGTTAATTAACCCTTTCCAGCCGACAGTTGTTCTGGGCTTTTCAAAATAAACACGCATTACAATCAATAATCGATCATTCACTTTATCAGAAAGTGTCTTCAGCTTTTTTGCATATTCCAATGCGGATTCCACATTATGAATCGAGCAGGGGCCAACAACCACAATCAGTCGGGGATCGTTTCCTGAAAGAATGGAATTGACAGTTTCTCTTGATTGATAAACCAGATCAGCAACGGGTTCAGTGACAGGAACTTCCGACCTCAAGTTGACAGGGGAAGTGAGGGTGACGGTTCCCTCGATATTCAGATTTTCAAGTTTTTTCATTGGTCTGGTTTCGGATGGTTCTTTTTAAAAAGGCGATAATTCGTACAGGGTTCCGGGGCTATTATTCCGGGGAATTCTCACTCAATGCTCTTTCGAGCTTTAAATGTCCTGTTTCAATTTGCAAATGGCACGCTCGTTTGCGTGCAACTTAATCTGAGCTAAGTGACATTTACCGGTAAATGGGCTAATAATAACAGTTGCTTTGACAACTTACATTGCTTTTTAACGGGAATTTCAGGCAAAGGACAGAAATTCACAAAATTAGAGAGAGGCTGGCATGAGATTCAATGATTTCAGCATAACTCACGCTTTTTGATAAATTGCAATCACTTCAACTCAGGGTACCTTTAACTCAGGGATTTCCGTTTATCTGCGATCAGACTGAGAAGTCCCTTTTGCGGGTCAGCAAATTTCTTGAGTCCTTCTTCCATCAACACATTTTCCAGTTTTTCGTTGTCCACTTTCTGGCTGATTTCATCAAGGATATCCTGGTGAGGAAGTTGGTCAACTGTTTTTGAAAACGTTTTCCCTTCCATTTTCTGGATGGCTGCATTCGTGCCGGGGGGATTAGTTTGGATATCTGATCCTGCAAGGGCTGCAACATATTTATCTGCAGATGCATTGGGGTCTTTTGTTCCTGTGCTTGCAAAAATCATTTCCTGATCCAGTTTCAGGTTTTTGTCTTTCCAGAAATTCTGATTATCCTGCCAGATCAATTTTGCATTGACGATTCCAACTTCTCCCTGCGCCTGTTCTGAAAGTTCTGGGATTTGTTTCAGGGTGTACACATCAACCCGGCTAACAAATATACTATAAACTGATTTGAATTTGTCGAGCGAAGCTCTTTTCTGTGCACCTTTCCAGATGGCATCCCGAGCAACCTGGTATTGCCTTTCGGTAAAAATGAGTGTCACATTCAAGGTGACACCAGCAGCAGCCAATTCTTCTAATGCACCCAACCCTGCAGGGGTTGCAGGAACTTTGATCATTCGGTTCGGTTGATCTGTTGCCCATTTGATACCGCTTGAAATGTATTCCGCAGTCCGTTCTTCAATTGATAACGGGCAATCGGCTGCTTCCAGTAAAGGATCCAGTTCAAAACTGACAAAGCCATCGTTTCCCTCAGTTTTTTCATAAATTTCGATAAATTCTTTTTGCGCCAACTCGACAATATGATTTGTCAGCTTCCAGCAGGTTTCCGTATCGTCGTTTCCCTCTTTCATAATTCTGGCAAGTTCTTCATCAAACCGACCACTTTTGATCACTTCGGAAATGATCGCAGGGTTGGAAGTTGCGCCGCTTGCACCATATTCGTGGCTTTGTTTGATAAATTCCGGGTCAACATGGTCCAACCAGAGTTTTGTTCCTGAACTGACGAGGGTGGAGAGAGGAGTGGTCATGATATTCCGAGTTCTATTCTTGAGTATCTGAATTTAATGATTACGCTGCAAATCAGCCTGCTTTGTGAATTGTAGTTTGATTCATGACTTCGGATCAAGGATGATTGAGCCAGAGACCGGTTAGTTTTCTAATTGACCCCATAACGCTATAATGGATTGTGATCAGGACAGAACTAATCAACAAGGCAATAATAGAGATGAGCCCATCCAAATAGACAATATCTATCAATGATAGAAACGCACTCAACCCAACAGGAATGCAGAACCGTGAAAAACGACCGACCTCAAGACCAGTATCAGAATCCGTTAATTACCCGATATGCCTCTAAAGATATGAGTGGAATCTGGTCTGCTCAGAAAAAACATTCGACATGGCGCAAGCTTTGGGTGGCTTTGGCTGAAGCGGAATATGAATTGGGGCTTCCTGGCATTACCCCGGAACAAATCGCAGAATTAAAAGGGGCGGTTGACGACATTGATTTTGAGAAAGCCAGAGATTACGAGCAAAAATTCCGGCATGATGTGATGGCTCATAATCACACGTTTGGAGATTGCTGTCCTTCTGCAAGAGGCATTATCCATCTCGGGGCAACAAGCTGTTACGTCACTGATAATTCCGAACTGATCCAGATTCGGGAAAGTTTGCAACTGGTGATTGTAAGATTAGTCAGCGTGATTGATCAACTGGCCAAATTTGCAGAAGAGTACCGTGACTTGCCCTGTTTGGGATTCACTCATCTCCAGCCTGCCCAGCCGACAACCGTAGGCAAGCGTGCAACATTGTGGTGCTATGATCTTGTTCTTGATCTGGCTGAATTGGAATATCGTCTCGAAAAACTTGCCTTCAGGGGAGTCAAAGGGACAACTGGAACACAGGCAACATTCCTGCAGTTATTCAATGGTGATCATCAAAAAGTGGAAGCGTTGGATCAGCTTGTTTCAGAAAAAATGGGATTCACAAAACGATACGTGGTGACCGGGCAGACCTATTCCCGCAAAGTAGACGCACAGGTATTGGCGGTTTTAAGTGGAATTTCACAGTCAGCTCATAAAGCAGGAACCGATATCCGAATCCTGCAAAACCGAAAAGAACTCGAAGAACCGTTTGAAAAAAATCAGATTGGCTCTTCTGCGATGGCCTACAAAAGAAACCCGATGCGTTCGGAACGAATGTGCTCTCTTGCACGATTCACCATGAGCCTTTCTTCCAATGCTGATCAAACGATGGCAACCCAGTGGATGGAAAGAACTCTGGATGACAGCGCGAACCGAAGATTATCGCTACCACTTTCCTTCTTGTCTGTTGATGCGATCCTGATTCTTTATCGGAATATTACTGATGGTCTGGTCGTTTATCCTAAAGTGATTGAAAAACATCTCAATGAAGAACTGCCGTTTATGGCAACGGAAGAAATCCTGATGGCCGCCGTCCAGGCAGGAGGAGACAGGCAGGAATTACACGAACAAATTCGGGTCCACTCACTTGAAGCTGCAAAACAAGTAAAAGAAAAAGGATTGCAGAATGATTTGATTGACCGACTGAGTAATGATCCCGGATTTCAGAATGTTGATATCAATCAGGCACTTGACGGAAAAAGATATATCGGCCGATCTCCGGAACAGGTGGATCAATTTATTGCGGAGACAATTTCTCCCATTCGTAAAAAATATTCTGATGCATTGAAACGCGGAAGTGAAGATGTGACCGTTTAAAAGAAATTTCCGCGAATCTTTTTCTGCCGGCTGGTTTTCGGTTTTAAGTTCTCTTCGGGGCTGTATGGCATTTTGAAAAACGGAATCAAGTTGGCTCCAACGTTTCCTTCATCCGAAGCCTGCCAGAGGGGAGACCCTTTTGCATTATTCAATTTGTTATCACCTAGTTCCAGATCACCAGTTCGAATTTCAAGCACGTCTTTTTTCTTCCAATCATTCCGCCAGACAATTTTATCCAGCATGGAAGAAGTCGTTGCACCTTTCCAGGCAATTTTCCAATTTGCAAAATTCAGATTCTCCGTTTTTTCAGAGATTCGTTCAGGTTGAATGTACCAGAATGACTGGAAGTTTTCGTAAAAGTTCTTTTTCCCAATCCATTTCAATTTACTTCGAAATTCTTCTCTCGTGTTTTTTCCATTCATGCTGACGAGCGGCTGGTCAACTTTCCAGGAAGCAAAAATATTATTTTGAGCAGAGACATGTAATGGGAGAACAGATCGAGGGAGGTCACCCGTTTCCATTCGAATCAGACCATTTTGAAGCAGGCAGGTGACGTGCTCCATTGTCAACTTGAGTTCCTGATTTCTCATAGGCACATTATTGCTGCCGGAACAATGAATGACAGGACCATGAATGGCCAGTATTGAGTTCTCAATATTGATCAGACCCGGAAGAAGATGTCGAGATGAAATGAGTTGACAGTTTCCTGCAATGTAACAGTTAATGAAACGAACTTCTAAAGAGTTAATAGAAGAATTTGATCCTGAATTGATGTCATCATCTTCAGAAATAGAATTATTCTGCAGGCTCAGGCTGACCAGACTGACATCCTGATAGCTTGAATTATCCACAACCACACTAACCCTTCTCATGCGAAGTTGGTCCGGTCCGTTCAGGGAAAATAGTTCCCATTCCGATTGTGCTGCACTATTTTTTATATGAAATAGTAAATCAATATCAAGCAGGTCCAGCGATCCCCCTGAAATTGTGATAAATCGCGGATCATCATCGTTCGGGAAACGTTCCGTGTCAAACTTGATTACAGGGCGATACAACTCTCCCGCAGAATTTTTGCCAGCACGAATGGTGAGGCTTTTGTTATTCAGTTTCCAGATTTTTTCTGATGTCGTTCCTATTGTCCCATTGTAGAGTAACTCAATTGTACTTCCGTCTTCTGCTTCAGATAATGCAGATTCCACTGTCGGGTAATTTTGTGGATTCTCTCCGCTACTGGAGATAACAGAAATTCGTGGTTCCTCTTTAACAATTTTCATTTCAGGAGGAGGGATAACAAGAGGCTCTTCTTGAATCACCTCGGGAAGAGTTTTCCCCTTTTGATTTTCAGGGTCTGCTTGAGAATTTGTTATGTCATCTGAAAGTGAGGGGTTTCGCGAATCAAATATTTTTCCCGCCTCTTCTTCCGGATTTAAAGCAGAATCAGTCGAGGCACCATTTTTTTTATTGGAGCTGAACCCCGGAACCTGAGCAGCACTTGGCCCGGAACCCACATCTGGGCTAATACTAGCGAGATTCTTCGAGTCAGTCACAGTAAGCGTTGTTGCAGATTCCTCGTTTTTCTGACTTTCATTTCCCAAAGCTAAATCAGATTCTTCATCGGGTTGAAATTTATTAATCGAGAAAACAATAATCAGGAGTAATGCAACTGTTGTAAACCATCCCAGGTTTCTTTCCCAGAACCGTTTTCCAGTAGTTTGTGAAGCTCTCCAGATCAGGCCTTCCGGGTTCATCCCCTTCATACCATAACTTCCTGCAACCATCAGTAGTGCATGGATAAGTTCATCTGCAGAGTTGTGCCTGTATCGCGGTTCACTTGACATCATTCGTTGAACGATTGCTGCCAGCCCCGGTGTCACTTTTTTGTTTTTATCAGCAGGATTGGGTGGATCATTATCCTGATGACTCAGCAGCTTTTGCATCATCGTTCCATCAGGATAAGGCGCGCTTCCTGTCAGCATATGGTACAAAGTGCATCCCAATGAATAGATATCGCTTCTTACATCGACATTTCTCGGGTCTTTTGCCTGTTCTGGCGAAATGTAATCAAACGTTCCCAGCGTGGTTCCTGCAACAGTTAGTTCATTCAATGAATCTGCATTCAGTTTTCTCGCTAACCCCAAATCCACAAGTTTGGCCCGGCCAGTCGTGGTAACAATAATGTTAGAGGGCTTAATATCACGATGAACAACACTTGCTGCAGAAGTGTGTTTTAATGCATAGGCAATCTGGAGGGCATAATTGATTGCTTCTGCAGGATCAAGTTGTCCATACCTGCGGATCAAATCACGAATATTAGTTCCGGTGACGTATTCAAAGGCAATAAAGTTTAACCCGGAATCTTCGCCAATATAAAAAACACGAGAAATATTATCATGGTCCAGCTTGGCAGCAGCTCTCGCTTCATTGCGAAAACGCATCACGGAACCCGGATCACCTGTTTGTGTTGGCGAAAGAATTTTTAATGCAACAACGCGTTCCAGTCTTTCGTCAATAGCACGAAAAACAGATCCCATTCCACCGATTCCAATTCGCTCTTCCAGAACAAAATGGTCCAGCTTGATTCCTTTGGGATCGGGAATGGTTTGTTGAACGCCACCCTCTGAAACCACATCAGCAGGAAAAAGACGATTCCAGACACTTGAAGCTGACCCTGTGTCTGCAATTATCGTCTGTGAACTCCCTCCCTGTTTCTCGATATTCACAACCGTAACAGGATTAGCCTGAGGCAACGACATCTGCTCAAAGGCAAAAGCCGTTGTCGGTTTTTCTTCCTCAGATTTTTCTGAATCAGGGATCGGGTCAATTGATGACATGGGAAAATTTACTATTTATGTTTTTGATTGAATGATGTGATAGATAGACTACGATATCTTCAGAATTAGATTGTTTCAGATTTAATAGAATTGATATTATCCGGGCAAACCCACATTCAGCAATCCCATATTTAATAGTCTATCTTCAGCAACATCATTAATAATTTGGGAACGTACAAACTCTTCAACAGTCGACAAAATTATTACACACGCTTTTAAAAAGTCAAAAAGGTTTTAAAAAGCCGTTGAGAGATTTAATCTGAATATTCGAAATTCAAAAAAGCCTTCTCACCCTGCCAACAAAAACTACCTTTTAACTAAACTTTCAAAAACCTCAACCGAGCTTGAAGGGCCTCGTTTGAACCAAAAAGCCCATCGGCTTCTATTATAGTCGATCAAGGGGGTTGTTTATTAGACCAATTCCCAAATCAATTTGAACGTTCTAATGCTTTACGAGGAAGCAACTTAAGATTTCCCATCAATGATATCAGATGTATTTTTTTCGATGACATCACAGAAGTTTTTCAATTTTAAAGAGAGTTGTTCAGTAAAATTTTCACTCTCAAGCAAGCTGGAGACCTGATTTCGGATCGTGATATCTTTGACATTTTTAGCAGGAGAGCCATCAGGAGTCGGTCGGACTAAATTCACCAGAGATTCTGCCTTCGGCATGAACCCTTGTTCAAGGTGTTCCACAAGTTCCCGTGTGAATCTGTCTGCGTGAACAAAGACTTCGCGTAATGTCATGTTTTCAGGAGAGGGTTCGACCATAGTAATCTACTTTTAATGAATATAAGTTTCATCCATGCCAGAAATGCTTTACTATTTGAGAATAGAATCTTCTCAGAGCATCTGCAATTCTAACCGATCTGAATCGAGAAAATCCAATAAAATACGGGCAAATATGAAAATTCTTGTTCTTGCTGACATTCACTCCAATTGGCCTGCATTAGCTGCAATTGATGAATCCTTTGATGCCTGCCTGTTTTCAGGGGATTTAGTCGATTATGGCCCTGACCCTATTAACTGTATTGAATGGGTTCGGTCTAATGTGACTGCACTTGTCCGTGGAAACCATGATCACGCTGTCGCGCAGAGAGTTCCTGCAAAAGATG
>JAJRVU010000426.1 GCA_024277145.1 Planctomycetota bacterium | reverse complement strand
TTTTTGCAATATCACGAATTGTCTGTTCTTCAGAATCGGAATCAACCAGTTGTTGAATCGTTTTCAGATTTTCACTATCTAGTTTCTTCATTACCTGAAGCGTGTTCAGGATTTCTTTCTTTATTTCTGTATCAGATTCCTGCAACAATTGAATAAGTATCGGGATTGCTGATTCTGCCTGATCTGCAACATTCCTGAAAGCAATAATCGCAATCATATGAACCTGCTTATCGTCACCGGAAAGCAGTTTGATTAATGCAGAAACCGTTTCCTTAATATGACTGTTCAAAACAGATAAAGTGGAAGCGGAATTAATACGCACAAATTGAGATTCGTCTTCCAATGCTTTTAAGAGAACCTCTTCTGCACCCTTTGCATCCAATGCAAGTTGCGATAGGAATGTGGAAGCGATTTCTCTACGAATCTGCTGTTCGGATTGCATTTCAATAATTAACTGTGAAATGATTTTCTGAGAACCCAACTTCATAAATTTTTCAGATATCTGATCAAAATCTTCTGAGGCATTTCCATCTATCCGTTCTGTGAAGAGTTTCTCAAATAATTCTCTGGCTTCATCAATTTTTAATTCAGGCGATTCAGATTTCTCGGCCTTGTGATCCTCTTTGTTTTTGGTAACAGACTGAACGTTTTTCTTATCAGCAATTGACCCAGATTCTTTAACAGTTATTGAGCTTTCCTTTGTACTTTTAGAATCTTTCGCTGAACCTGTTTGATGATTGGATGATTCGGATGAACAACCTGCCAGAAAAAGGCAGACCAAAAAAAGGCAGAAAGGGATCAATAGAAAGACTGTATAAACAATCCGATAAAGATGATCCGGGATAATGTGTCGTTGTGAATTCATGGTCTTGAATTGTTTTCAGGCTAATAACAGGAATGTAAAATAAGTATATCGGAACGAGTGGAATAATATCACTGAAACCTGTTGACATCTATGCTATCATAGAGGAAAAGAAGGTTGGATGTGAAGTCCATACCAGTTCGATTTATTTCCAGCGCGATATCATGATTCCTATAAGGTTTAAAAAAGAGAATCACTCATGCAGAATTCCCTGATTAATAATAGAATCACCTGTTTTCTAGTTTGTATGCTTATTTGTCCTGTCATCACAGAATCAGCAGATCGGTACAAGAAAATACGGGCCAACATGGTCAGGAAATTCATTGAGAACGAAGGAGTCAGTAACCCGAGAGTCCTCAAATCAATGAGGGACACTCCCCGTCATTTGTTTGTTCCGTCTTCACAAAAAAAACATGCTTATGAGGATGGTGCCTTCCCAATTGGGTCCAACCAGACGATTTCGCCACCTTATATTGTTGCTTACATGACGGAAAAAATTGATCCTCAACCAACAGACCGGGTTCTGGAAATAGGAACGGGAAGTGGCTACCAAGCAGCAGTTTTATCTCCTTTAGTGAAAGATGTTTACACTATTGAAATTGTCGAAAAACTGGGCAGGACATCTGCTAGAACATTAAAGAGACTCAAGTATAAAAATGTTCATACAAAAATTGGTGATGGGTACAAAGGCTGGGCAGAACATGCACCGTTTGACAAAATCATTGTTACGTGTTCCCCGGAAAAAATTCCTGGCCCACTGATCAAACAATTAAAAGAAGGGGGAATCATGTTAATCCCTCTTGGAGAACGGTATCAGCAGGTGTTTCATCTTTTTGAAAAGAAGGATGGAATTCTTGAACGAACGGAATTGATCTCCACATTTTTTGTTCCTATGACAGGAGTCTCTGAAAAAAATCGTGAAGTGCTCCCTGATCCAACAAATCCAAAAATAAGAAATGGTAATTTTGAGCTTGATGAAAACAAAGATGGTCGGGTTGATAACTGGCATTATCAAAGACAGGTCGAAATGATTTCTGGAAATTCAGATGAAGGAGAACATTGGCTCAAATTCACAAACACTGAACCGGGCAAACTTTCCCAGTTGCTTCAATGTGTTCCGGTCGATGGTCGAAAAATTTCCGCAATCAAGGTATCATTGAGTGTTAAATATGAAAACACTGCAAAGGGAAACAAAAGCTGGGAAACGCCGGGGCTTTATTTACATTATTACAGCCAGAATCGAAATATCGTTGGGGAAAATTTAATCGGCCGTATAAAAGGATCTTCAGATTGGTACACCATCGAAAAAATCATCCTGATTCCACCCAAAACACGTGAAATTATTTTTCGAGCAGGGTTAAATGGCGGAACAGGAATGCTGGGCGTTGATAACCTGCAGATAAAATATCGAACCCGAAAGCGATAACAATAACGTCGTCCGCATTTCAGGTGAATCATTAGCAATAAAAACAAGAACAAAAAACGAACCACAGATTCACAGAGATAATCACAGATTTTAAAATAAATAAAGACCTCACGCAGAGATCGCAAAGCCGCGGAGACCGTAATCAATAATTGCCATGACCATTAAAAGTGTAGGGTCTGCTGTGCAGACCATCAAAAAATATTGCGTTAAAACATTTCGGTCTGCATAGCAGACCCCATTCTAACCAGCAACAGTAAAAACAAATTGAAAGTAGACAGAATAAACAAATGTCTGAATTAGATGAAGTGATGAAAAAGCAGGGTGGCGTTTTTGACCCTGAAACCAATCAATGTTTGAATTTTGGGAATGTTGATTCTGAATATGATTCCAACTTGAACCATGTTTATGATTTTACGGATCATTCTCATCTCGAATTAACGGGAGAGGACCGGACAAAATTCCTGAACAGTTTCTGCTCTGCAAAAATTATCGATTTACCACCCGGTGAAGGAACAGAAGCTTTTGTCCTGAATATCAGCGGGCATATCTTGCAGCATGTTTTTGTTTTTATCACGGATAATTCAATCCAGATTGAAACAGGTCCGAATGCTGAAAAAAGTTTGCATGATCATTTTGATCACTACCTGATCACCGAAGATGTGAAAATTCATCGTCGCTCTAATGAATGGGGCAGCTTGTTTCTTACCGGCAATGAAATTGTTTCATTTTTAAAAGAACAGGGAGTCTCCGAATCAAACTGGCCTGTGAATTCTCATTCTGAAATTAACCTTAACCAAACTCCTTGCAAAATTCGTTGGGTGAATATTCTTGCTCAACCCGGCTTTATTCTTTGTTGTCCGAGAGAGAAAGTTGCTTCTCTTTGGGAATTTCTTGTGGAGGCCGGCGTTTCTCCTGCGGGTGAGGAATCGTGGCAGGCATTACGGATTGAATCAGGATTTCCTGTTTATGGAGTTGATATCACAGAAAAAAATCTGGCACAGGAAGCTTCCCGTTCAGAACAAACGATTTCCTTCACAAAAGGTTGTTATCTGGGACAGGAAACGGTTGCTCGGATTGATTCTGTCGGACGGGTGAATAAACAACTTTGCAAATTGGAATTCCAAGGCGAAAAAGAGTCTCTCCCTGAGTCTGGTGTCTCTTTACTGGATCCTGAAAAGAATGAGATCGGTCTTCTCACTTCAGATGCCTGGTCCCCCGGAAAGAATTCCATTGTTGCATTAGGGTTCCTGAAGAGTGATTTTACTAGTCCCGGAACTGAAATTCTTCTGCCATCAGGGCTTTCCGGAAAAGTCATCTGAGCAAAAACGGGTAGCTTTTCCCCTCTGTTTTCCACTGAAATTCATCATGACATAATTCTGGAGAAGTTTGTCAAAAATGAGTGAAACCATGCTTGCTGAAAAGAGCGAGAATCATTAAAAGAAAGTATCAGTGCTCTATCGAGCTTTAAATGTCCTGTCTCAATTTACAAATGGCACGCTCGTTGGCGTGCAGATAAATCTGGACTAAGTGACGTTTTATAGTAGCTGGACTAATACATTGAACGATTCAAGGCTGCTTCAGAAGCAGTTTTCAAAAATAGGTTCCGAAACTGCGGGTGAAGCCAGCAGGTAAAAGAACAAGAATTATTTTTTTACTTTTAGATGGGATAGGAAGTCATAATGAAGTCTCCGATTCGTGTTGCTGTCACCGGTGCTGCCGGCCAGATTGGGTATGCAATTCTCTTTCGCCTGGCGTCAGGAGAGGTCTTTGGACCTGATCAACCTGTCATTTTGCATCTGGTGGAAATCCCTCCGGTTTTGAAGGCTCTTGATGGAGTTGAAATGGAACTGGATGACTGTGCGTTCCCGACATTAGCAGGTGTAGTGAAAGCAGACAGTGATCATCTTGAAGATGGATTTGGAGATTGCAATTTTGTCATTTGTGTTGGAAGTGTTCCTCGTAAAAAAGGAATGGAACGTGGCGATTTAATCAAAATTAATGGCCCTATTTTTACCAGTACCGGAAAAGCAATTCAGTCTTCTGCTGCTAAAGATGTTCGAGTTCTGGTTGTAGGAAATCCCTGTAACACCAACTGCCTGATTGCAATGAATAATGCCCCTGACGTTCCCCGTGATCGCTGGTATGCAATGACTCGACTGGACCAGAACCGTGCAGTGACGCAACTGGCTCAAAAATCGGGGCAAACTGTTGGTGATGTCAAGAACATGACCATCTGGGGAAACCATTCCGCAACCCAGTATCCTGATTTCTTCCATGCTACGATCAACGGAAAAGCGACTCCTGAAGTCATTACTGATCAAGCCTGGCTCGAAGGGGAATTCATTGAAACAGTACAAAAACGTGGTGCAGCTGTGATTGCTGCCCGTGGAGCATCTTCCGCAGCTTCTGCAGCCAATGCTGCTTTGGATAGCATTAAAAGCATTATCACACCAACAGCCGCTGGCGAATCTTTCAGTGCAGCCGTTTGCAGTGATGGAAGCTATGGCGTGGATGAAGGGCTCATCAGCAGTTTTCCATTAACCAGTGACGGATCAACATGGTCTATCGTGCAGGGAATTGAACATTCTGAATTTGCACAGGCCAAGTTTGATGCAACGATTGCTGAACTGAGAGTGGAACGAGACACCGTGAAAGATCTTTTGTCTTAACGTAGGGTCTGCTGTGCAGACCATCAGGAAAGATTGCGTTATAATATGTCTGGTCTGCACAGCAGACCCTACGCTTTTAAGCCAGTGGGGCTTGAGATTAATAGTGAAATTTGTGCATATCTGTGTTTATCAGTGGTTCAAAAAAATAGTATGACTATTCAAACTAATTACAAACGTGACTGAGATAGTTAAGTCATCAAACAACCAGATCTGGTTGATCATTTCAAGAAGAGGGTGGGATTTTTCTCATCCTCTTTTTTTATGCGCTCAGGTAACGAAAGACTGCTTCAAGTGGTCCTTTGGAATATCTGCTTCTCCATAAATGTGAGAAAATGATGCTCAGAATAATAAAAATGCCCCCGGATGAGACTGCAAATTCGATGGATTGTTTTGTCAGCCAGCCCATTTCATCCAGAAAACCTAATCCGAAAATCACGTGACCGACATATATAGTCAAAGAGAGTTGCCCGGTATGATACAAAGATTTCAAAAGGGATGAATCTTTGAATTTAAGAGAGATTGAAACGCAAAGCGTGACAACAAGGATGGCTATACTACTTCCGACAAGAATGAATTGAGGCATCGGAGGCATTGGCTTGGTTCCAAAGAGAGCAACGACCAAATCTTTTGGAAGGTCCGCAGAAACATCCGTAAAACTGTTGATGAGACCGGTTGATATTGTTTCAGTGATCAACAAAACAGAAAGTGAAAAAAGAATCAGAAATTTTCTT
>JAJRVU010000425.1 GCA_024277145.1 Planctomycetota bacterium | reverse complement strand
ATTCCGGTCGATGGTCCCGCAGGACAAAATCAGGTGGACGCGGAATATGTGATCGAAAAGATGAAGCCGATTCTCGAAAACCCGGAAATCGAAAAAATTAATCAGAACATCAAGTACGACATGCTTGTTCTTCTTCGCGCAGGAATTCACTTGCAGGGTATTGGAATGGATCCGATGGTCGGAGATTATCTTCTGGATGCAGGTGCCCGGGGACATGGGCTCGACAAACTTGCTGAAAAATATCTTCAGCATGAAATGATTCCCATCAGCGAACTGATCGGCAAAGGGAAACAACAGAAAAAAATGTTCGAAGTTGATATCGATAAAGCAGCTGAATATGCCGCCGAAGATGCAGATATCACTTTTCAAGTTGCAGAAATTGTTTCTGAGCAATTGAAAAAAGAAAATCTCTGGGATCTTTATTGGGATTTGGAACGACCTTTAATTTCCGTACTGGTGGATATGGAACATAGAGGAATCAAGGTTAATCCGGATGAATTAAAACAGCAATCAGCTGTAGCAAGAAAAAGAGTTGATGAACTTGTTAAAGAAATCTACGAAATTGCAGGCCATGAATTCAATATTGATTCTCCCAAGCAATTAAGCGTTGTCCTGTTTGAAGAATTGAATTTGCCTGTTCTGAAAAAAAACAAAACCGGTGCAAGTACTAATCAGGAAGTTCTGGAAAAGCTGGCTTTGATGCATCCACTTCCTGAAAAAATCATGGAAAAAAGACAACTTTCCAAATTAAAAAGCACATACCTTGATGCGTTACCCGAATTGATTCACCCTGAAACAGGTCGAATCCATGCTTCCTTTAATCAAGTTGTTACAGCGACCGGTCGCCTCAGTTCCAGTAACCCCAACTTGCAAAACATTCCGATCCGTACCGAAGAAGGCCGAAAAGTACGCAGGGCATTCATCCCCGGAGAAGAAGGGTGGAAACTTCTTTGTGCAGATTACTCTCAAATTGAATTGCGCATCCTTGCCAATTTCTGCCATGATTATGAGATGTCAAAAGCATTCCGGGAAGGCGTTGATATTCATACAGCAGTTGCTTCTGAAATATTCTTAATTCCTGAAAACGAAGTTGATTCAGAAAAAAGACGAATTGCCAAAGCAGTCAACTTTGGAGTGATTTACGGTCAAAGTCCGTTCGGGTTGGCAGCAACACTGGGAATTGATCAACCAACTGCTGCTGCATTCATCGAAAGCTATTTCAAACAATATTCTGATGTCGATACGTTCTTTCATCAACTTCTTGAAGACTGCAAGAAAAAAGGGTACGTAACAACCATTCTTGGAAGACGCAGAGAAATTTCCGGGATTAAAAACACCACCGGCCGACTAAGAAACTTACCTGAAAGAACAGCCATCAACACGGTCATTCAAGGGTCAGCCGCAGACCTCATCAAAAAAGCAATGATCCATATCCAGGATCGACTTCATGCAGAAAAACATCCTGCTCACATGCTGTTACAAATTCACGATGAATTGATCTTCGAAACCCCGATAGAAGAAATGGAATCCCTGCAAATTATTGTGAAAGAAGAAATGGAAAATGCTCTCGAGATGGATGTTCCCCTTGTTGTTGATATGAAAACAGGTTTAAACTGGCTTGATGCTGAACCTGTCAATCTGAAATAGACGTTGGCCGGAAATATCTCATCCGTTTTATTAATATGAATAATTCTATTCCCTTATCCAGAACTGATCTGACCGATTTGATACGTAATAAATCGAAAGAAATCGGGTTCAGCCTTTGTGGAATCACGCCTGCGGTCACTCCAACCGGGTTTTCTGACTTGAAAAAATGGCTGGATCAGGGACATGCCGGCGAAATGCATTATATTGAAAACCGTCTCGATGCATATGAAGACCCCAGGAAAGTCATGGAGGGTGTTAAAAGTATTATTGTTCTTGCTTCCAATTATTCCTCAAAAGAACATCCATCTTTGGAAAAGAACGAAGGCAGAATTTCCCGATATGCCTGGGGAGAATTGGATTACCACGATGTCATCAAAAAGAAATTGAAAACCATTGCAGGGGTCATTCATACTCATCGACCGGAATGCAAAACACGAGGAGTTGTGGACTCTGCACCCATTCTTGAGCGAGATTTTGCACAAAAATCTGGTCTGGGATGGTTCGGCAAAAACACAATGCTGATCAATAAAAAAGAAGGAAGCTGGTTTTTTCTATCAGCTATCCTGACTGATTTGGAACTTGATTATGACAACTCGCATGAAACTTCTCACTGTGGCACTTGCACAAAATGTCTGGAGATTTGCCCGACTGATGCTTTTGAAGCTCCGTATGAATTGAACGCGCGAAAATGCATTTCCTACTTGACGATTGAATTAAAAAAACAAGTGCCGATTGATTTGCGAAAAGGGGTTTCTGATTGGCTGTTTGGTTGTGATTTGTGTCAGGATGTCTGTCCCTGGAATCATAAAATACCCGAAAATCAAAAAATAATATTTGATACACCGAGCCCGCTAACAAAAATCAATGCGTGTGAACTTCTTGAGATGAATGGAGAATCATTCAGGAAATTATTTGGTAAAACGCCTTTATCCCGTCCCAAAAGAGCAGGGATATTAAGGAATGCTGCCATTGTTCTGGGAAACCGTGGCCAGCACGATTCAGTCCCGACACTCATTTCTTCGATGAATGATGAAGAACCGCTTGTTCGCGGAGCATCTGCCTGGGCATTAGGTGAAATCGCCACTCCGGAAGCAGTCAATGCACTCGAAGCCCGATTACTTCTGGAGAATGATCCCGAAGTTCTGGCCGAAATTTCTCAAGCAATTAACAATATTCAAAAAAAGAAATGATAAATATTTTGTGTTATTGTGCACTCTGCGTGAGATTCATTAGCTTCTAAAAAACAATTCGTCTTGATCTGGTTTCATCTGTGGTTCCTGACTCAGTAAGTACAAAGAAATATTCCTGAATCACTTGTTGGATTACAAAATAGGGTCACTCTTCAGTAATTATCCCTGTGTAAGAGTTACAATAAATGGTGTCCTGTGAGGTGAATCACTCAAACGCTCACCATCACAACCAGAACAGCCATTATAAGTCACTTATTTTTAGGAGGTTATTCATCCAGTTTAATTATCAAAGGGTTCGTTTTTTGACAATAAGAATCTGGGAAGTATTCTTTCGGTACCTCATTGAATCACATCTATTGAAATCTAAAGACTTACAGTTTCTATTTTGAATTATTGGTTTATGGCCCCGTTATTGGTAAACGTTTTAATCAACTGCTATCAATAATCGCTCCATCTCAACATAAACCTGATCATTTAAAACGGAAACCTGTTCAAAACATGTTCTCATCTTTCAGAGAACCAAAACAACTTTCTTCAAAATACTTAATATTTGAAAAGAATTAAAATTGCGTTTTGAATCGGTTTCAGGCACAGATTATTTCTGTGTGGAAATTATAACAAGGCCGGGATTTTTCCGGATAATTCAGGGATAAACATGATGGAGAGAAGAAATAAGTCGTTTATTTACAGACTTCCAACATTTTTATAAGTTTAGATAATAATATGAGTTCAACAATTGCAAACAAAGGGTCAAAGTCATTAAGCGTAGCCGAATTGCGAGTTGGCTCTACACTTAGGCAGTCTATATTTGATGACCGAGAAGTTCTCCTTCTCGCTGCAGGATCAGAAATTACCACACAGTTTCTTGAAAAACTGAAAAGTCGTGGTATTAAAACGGTCCAGATGCGTCCTGAAAAGAAAATCAAAAATACTCGTCAGGAAGCTGCTCTTAAAGCTTCAAATAAAAAGAGCACAAATAACAAAGAAACGAAAAAAACAGCTAAACCAAAAAGCAAAAACAAGGTCACTTCATTCAAAAATGGTCAGGTGTGTCCATTAAGAAACAACAAAACGATTCAACTTGATCGTGAGATCAGCAGTAGTCAACACCTGGGGCTTCCTCCACAGGGACCCGCTTTCTCAGACGAATGCACAAAAAGAGGAACGGAAAAATTCGATAAAGAAAATATTCAAAAATTTGCAGCGAATCGTCAAAAAGCAATTTTTCAGATGAATACTGTTTTTGAGGAAATGGTCACAGGAAATGATGTGAATACAAAGGCGCTGACTGCGGTGACGGACAGTGCTCTTGATGATTTGAAAAATGATCCTGATTTGCTTGCATGCCTCGGAATCAACCCAAATTCTGATGAATATCCAGCTCGTCATAGTACATTGACTAGCATGTTGGCAATCGCAATGGGTGCTCAATTAAAACTGGATCGAAAAACATTAACCGAACTTTCTATTGGATGCCTTATCCATGATGTAGGCATGTTAAAACTCGATAACCGTCATTACGACCCTGATAAAGAAATTACAGATTCTGCCTGGAGTGAAATTACCAGGCACCCTATTCTTGTTTTTGAAATGATCGAGAATCTTGATAGGATTCCGAGACATTCTGCCTTGATTGCTTATCAAATGCATGAACGTTGTAACGGAAAAGGTTATCCGCGAAGGCTGACATCTGAGCAGATTCATCCCCTTTCAAAAATTGCATCTGTTGCAGATGCGTTTGTGGCTCTCTGTTCTCCAAGACCTTTCCGAAAAGCAGTCCAACCTTACAAAGCTGTTGAGATTCTTCTCAGCTCTGCCCAGGATGGGTATTATGATCCGAGTGCAATTCGTGCATTACTCAATACCGTTAGCTTGTTTCCTGTCGGTTCCTTCGTATTGTTAAGCGATGGCCGAACAGGAAGAGTTATTCGCGCTAACGGTGCCAGTTTCGATCGACCAATCATTGAAATCTGGCCAACAGAAGAAGAACCGGAAAACCCGGAGGTCGTTGATTTGCTTGAACTTCCCCACATTATTGTGGATAGCCCGATTGCTCCATTGGACGAATTAAATCGCAATGAAGAATTCCTGATGGAATGCTAATGCAGAATATTTAAAGCTGGAATTAAAAACCAAAATGTTATGCGTCGGTTGAATCAAAGACGCGAACCTGCTTCCAGCTTTCTTTGTTCTCTGCAATGAATTTCAGATGATCCGGCGCAACCTGATACTGGTCATGCGATGCCCTGTCTTTAAACATGACATGCAAACCAACATGGAAATCCAGATCATTCACCGGACGATTCAAATCCGGAACTAATTCCCCCGCTGCAAAATATTCCACGCCGGGATGATCTTTTAAATACGTGTTGCACGCTTCTAATAGTTTTTTGATTGCTTCTTCAGAGCCGTCATGAAGTGTGAAATAGACATTATGAGCGAGCATGATTCCTCTTTATTTATTATTGAATTCCTGAACCAGTCGAAGTAATTGCAGACCTGCCAATCATAACCTGATTCTTAAAACTGTTTTCGAGCGGCATTCTGACAGGAATAGATTCGGGTTTCAATCCATAGACCTTCATAATTACTAATCAATCTACAACGCTTATCTTTTTATATAGAAACAAGTTACAAGGAATAAGCTCTAGCGGAACCCTGTTAAACTTTAACGATTAAGTGGGGTTCACAGGCAGTTATTCTCAAGTCGTCTTATCCGGAGAGACGATAAGCCCTGTAGGGAATTGTTTCCGTCTGAAGGTACGGCTTGATATTCAAATCTAATAAAAGAACATGTATTCTGGAGTGAGAGAGATGCTGAAATTACTTCGATTGGGACTATTTGCACTGGTTGTTTCAGGACTTAATATTCAATCTGCATCTGCCTGTTGCTGGTGGCTGTGGAACCCATTTAATTCATGTGGTTCGAACAACTTTTGCTCACCCTGTCACACTCCCTGCTTGCCGGCTGTCCCTTATTGTGATCCATGCCAGGGGGTTTCTGTGCCAGCTGCAACATTCCCGATTGGTCCTGCATTTCATCCTGCAAGCCCCGGCTGCAACAGTTGTCAGTCCTCTTTTCATCCAGGCTATAACAGAACAAATTCTTTTCCGACGACAGGAAATGTTTATCCGCAAACTTTACCTCAACAAGTTGGAACACCACCAACGTGGACAACAACTCCGCAAAGCACAGTTCCTCCAACAAATATCCAATATCCTTTGGAAACGGAATCACTGAATTCCACACAGACAGAATGGCAATCCGTCAAGCAAGGTGGAATCGCAAGTCAGATCACCCAGGAATCGGAATTCAAAAACGTAACACTGCAAACCATATCAAAGAGAAAAGTATCGTATAATAGAAAACGGTCTTTCCGGGCACCTTCTGCAGTGGCTGTCTGGCAACATATGAATTCTGCCAGATAGGTTGATTCACTCACCCTGTTAATTCAGAAACACAATCAGCAACCTTGAATTTTATTCGAGAACTGCTGAAAGACGATTTTTTGTCTCTGTTTCAGAATATTCGAGTTTACCAAACCCGTAGAGTGCGCCTTCAGCAACAGCTTCTTTCTGTGACTCTGCGAAGTTTGATATCAGCATGACGGGAACATTTTTCAATTGATCATCCTGTTTCATTTCCCGGATGATTTCCAACCCGTCAGAATAATCTGAATCCAGCTTGCGGTTGATCAAGACAAGGTCAAATGTCTTTTCTTTCATGGCAGATAAGGCTTCTGCTTTCAGCGCAACAGATTTAACACGAACATCATATGCACCTTGAAGAAATCGGGTCAGGGTCGATTCGTCAGGACCACATTGGCCAATACTCAAAACAGATTTTGTCATCGTTTTAATTTTTCTCAACATTTCTTTAACAAGAAAACAGATTCTGTAGTGCTCTTTCGGGCTTTAAATGTCCGGTGTCAATTTTCAAATGGTACGCTCGTTGGCGTGCAACTTAATCTGAGCTAAGTGACACTTATCGGTAGTTGGACTAGTAGGCTCTGCACAAAGCAAACCCTATTAGTCAACCCTGCCAAGCCGGACTAAAATCAGTCTGCTTCCATGAATACATAACAAAGGATATGGGTGATGATGAAGAACGAATCTTCCAATCGACCCATATGATTGGATGGAACTGTT
>JAJRVU010000424.1 GCA_024277145.1 Planctomycetota bacterium | reverse complement strand
GCTTCATGGATCAACTTTCGAGAAGAATTTGCAAGGTTTTGGAATGATTCAAATAGGAACCTTGCAAATTTTACCGAGCAATCCTCATATGAAAACCCTGAAATCAAAGATTAAAAGAGATTTATCAGGGACGACTATTTATCCTTTGATGGGTCAGGAAGAGTTCGGATATCTTTGGTGACAACTCCATCAAGTAATAGATTTGCAATGACCGGGCCATTCGGTTTCATTGTGACCCAGACAAAATGATCAAAGCTTCCATTTTTTAATCCAGTCAGTTTCGAACTTCCTCCGGTAGTGGCGAGGACATAATATTCATTCTCTTTCCGAATATATCGCCCGTAATTGTGCCTGTGTCCGGTGAATACTGTGTATTTTCGTCCTGCCAATCCTTTTTCAATTGGTAACCAGCCGAGTTCGTTCATGTCTGCATTTGTATAGGTCCATGTTGGTTTATGAAGCATGACAAAAGTCCAACGGACATTTTTATTATTTTTAATTTCTTCCAGTGCCCATTTTTGTTGTTCCGGGCTGATATAATAAGGTGAATCAGCAGGAGCCGGTTTTTCTTCCGTGTTCAGCACGAGAAAAAAGACATCATGGTAGCGAAATGAGTAGTAGCTTCTCCCAAATTTTCGATGCCATTCTTTGCTCATGGGGAGGTTGGTGATGTCGTGATTGCCTGCACAATAAAAGAAAGGCATTTCAAGTTGTTTGACCTTACCTTCAAATTCAGACCACTCTAAAGCGAGTTGTGCACGGTTTTCTGTTGCTCCCTGAATTAAATCACCAATGGACATCACGAATTCTGGCTGCAAGAGGTTCAGCTTGTGAATTGCAGAAGTGAAAATACCGGGTCTTCTGCCTCCGGTTCGGTCCGTCAGGATGGCAAACTGAAATTCTTCAGGATTATTATTCAGGTTCAAATGAGTGAACGGGTTTTTATCCTGAACCTTGATTTCAATATTTTTGGTGAGAAAATTTCCTGGTGCGCCGGTGACTGAGAATGTGATGGCAGCTCCCATAAGGACCAGAACCAGCATGCTTACTGTAAAATGCTTCATTATATTTCATTTCATAATAAATTAAGAGTGAACCAACCATAACATTAGCAAGTTGCAATAATGATGCCTGAAAAGCGGTCTTACTTCAATCCCCTGTGCTCGACAATGTCTAGAAATGATGTAGAACGTGACACACTGTGTTTATATCGGGATAACACTTAAGCCTTCAATATCATATATAGAAGCACTCAAGTATTCATCTAGCCAGTCAGGATAATTGATGATTCAGGATTTAAAGAGTCTTTTCTCCTTCAATGAAAACAGCTTCCACTGAGCCCGGGAAAACAGTTCCTTCAAAGGGAGACCATCCACATTTTGTTTTGAGGTCTTCTTTTTGCACCATGGTCGGTTTTTCAAGATTGAGAACTGTTAAAGAAGCAGTGTACCCTTCTTCAATTTTTCCGAATTTATTTGGAGCTGTATAAGGATTTACAAATCGCCCCGGGTTTTCAGAGCAAACTTGTGCAACCCGTTCAATCGGGAATTTCTGATCCAGAATTAACCATGTTGCAAAAAGCCCGAATGTATCGAGGTGTGGTTGCCCGGAAATTCCTTTTTCATTTTCTTCAATCGTGTGAGGAGCATGGTCTGTAGCAACATAGTCCAATGTGCCATCCATGAGCCCGTCGATCATTGACTGCCGATCATCATTGATTCTTAACGGAGGGTTCATTTGCATTTTTCCACGATTTTCATCCGTGATGTCATCCCGGTTATAATAAAGATGGTGTGGCGTGACTTCACAGGTGACGTCCAGTCCCTTCATTTTTGCTTCCCTGATTAATTTGAGCCCTTCCCCAACTGAATAGTGGCAGAGCTTTCCTTTCAAGTGATATTTTTCAATCATCTTTAAAGCAAACTGGGTTGCAGAAATTTCACATTCAGGAGGTCGACGGTCTTCGTGCAATTCTTCATTGACAGAGGTATCCAGGATTTCCGGATCTTCACAATGAAAGCTGACACACTGCCCTTCATATTTTTTTAATGCTTCTTCCAGTTGAGCGAGTGATGTGAAAAAGAGGTCTCCGACGCTTGGTCCCATGTAGGCTTTGTAAGGGACCGGATAAGAAAGGGGTTCTGTTTCCGGGCCAATTCCTGCATAAAGAGTGATTTGAATTTTTGGGTTTCTGGTTTTCAGGTGCGCCTGTTTCTGCTCATAAGATTTGTCATCAACCGGTGCGACAGGATTATTAGGCATGTCAGCAACATGAACCACGCCGCCATGAATGGCTGCATCCGAAACCGTTGAGAAATCTTCTTTGTAAGTCTGGGATTCACTAACATCATCGCGTGCATGAATATGGATGTCTCCCATTCCTGCAAAAATCAGGCAGTCTTCGCCAAACGCGTAATCAGCCTGGCCCAGATTCTTTCCGATTTTCCGGATAGAATTGCCCTCAATAAGAATTTGGCCTTTTTTCACTCCCGTTGGGAGAACCAGTTTTCCTTCAACAATCATTTTTTTCTTTCAAAAGTGACGAATATCTACGGTGTGCAGTCAATATTCAGCAAGATCTGTTTGAAGCGTGCAAAAAAATCCGTTTGTGAATTGCATTCTCTTTTTCCTCAGAATACGCTGAATTGATCGAATGACAACCCATACTGCCTTTCCTGAGATGATAAATTAATATGTTTGAGTGAGACGCAGTTTTATTAAGGTGAGTTGTTCCTGTTTTTGCAGTTTTTTAATTATTCGCTTCGAATTAAAATCGATTTTTATAAAGGCCCTCCTGATGAAAAAAAATAGTGTCCGAACTCTTTTCTGGATGTCAATGATACTCATTCATTTACAAATTTCTTTTGCTGATGAGCCTGCAAAAACAACCGGGGATAAATCTGCATCTGGTTCTTCAAAAATCAGTGTTACAAATATTCTTACTGATGAAGTCAAATTGACAGATCCTCGTAATGGCAAGCTCAGGAGTACTCGTGATTCATTTCATCCGTGGGCTCCATCAAAGAATCTGGCTGATTGGGAAAAGGAATCGGACCTCATTAAGAAGCGAATTCTTGTCAGTAACGGATTGTGGCCCATGCCTTCCCGCGGTGAATTAAAGCCTGCAATTTATGGAAAAGTTGATCGCGGAGATTACACGGTTGAAAAAGTTTATTTCGCAAGCCATCCGGGACATTATGTAACGGGTAACTTATATCGTCCTTCAAACTTAAAGGGAAAAGTTCCGGGGATACTTTGTCCTCATGGACATTGGCCGGAAGGACGTTTTTATCATGCAGAT
>JAJRVU010000423.1 GCA_024277145.1 Planctomycetota bacterium | reverse complement strand
AATAAACCCTCTCTGAAATTCTTTGGTTGCTTTTTCGAGAGGCATGTCGTTAGCGGGCTCAATCAAGGAACCCTGATCTGGACTCAGGATGAAGGCAAGGTCTTCTGATTCTACGCGATTTCCCTGACAAAGAAATGCAACGCGTTCCATTAGATTGCGTAATTCCCGGACATTTCCCGGCCAGGAATGAGACTGTAATCGTCTTCGTGCTTCAGCGGAAAGTTTTAAGGAGACCCTGCGAGCCTGTTCACAGAACTGGTTCAAAAAATGTTCTGCCAAAGTCAGGATGTCTTCCGGTCGGTCGCGTAACGGGGGAAGCGTTTGGGTAACAACACTGAGTCGGTAATAAAGATCTTCCCGGAATTTTTTATCTCTTACTTTTTCCGTCAGGTTGGAATTCGTTGCTGCAATGATGCGAACATTAATTGGAATTGTTTCTGATCCGCCTACCCGGGTAATGACTTTCTGTTCTAGGACACGGAGCAATTTTGCCTGTCCACCCAAACTCATATCTCCAATTTCATCAAGGAAAATAGTTCCCCCTTCTGCAAGTTCAAATTTTCCTTTTCTTTGATCGTGTGCATCGGTGAAGGCTCCTTTTTCATGCCCGAACAATTCACTTTCAAGCAATGTTTCTGCAATTGCTGCACAGTTCACTGCTACGAAAGGGAATTTTGCACGGGAACCAAGATAATGCAAAGACTGGCTGACTACTTCTTTTCCTGTTCCACTTTCTCCAAGAATTAAAACGGGAAGGTCGGTTGAAGAAAGTTTTTCAACGGTTGACCTGAGTGCCTGGATAGCGGGGCTCGATCCAATAATATTCACCCCTTGCGTCACCTGCTCCGTCAGGCTTTCCTGGGATCGGATCAATTGTTCCTGCTGCTGTGTGTTTTGAATGGCGATAGCAACCTGCAAACCAAGGTGAGAAATGACTTCTTCATCTTCCTTGGTGAAAACACCTTTACTTTTATTTATGACTTCAAATGCACCAATCAATTCATCCTTATTATTGAAAAGGGGCCAGCAAAGAAGATTTTCCGTTTTGTATCCGCTGGAAGAATCGACATTGTTATCAAATCGGGAATCCTCATAAGTATCGTCGACCCTTGCAGGTTTCCCGGATTGAATCACATCACCCACAATTCCTTTGTTGTCAGGAAGGCGAAGCGTTCCCCCTTTCATACCCAGTGCAGGGCAGGCAACAACTTGTTTATGTTCTTTGTCCCAGATGAAAATACTTGCGCGATCACAATCAAGAAGGCGGGTCGATTCTTTGGCAATTAATTCAAGCAGCGGTTCTGTTTCGGTGATTCCTGCCAATTGTCTGGCGATGTCGAGAGTTGTTTTCAAACGATTAATTCGTTCAAGCTTTTGATCCCCTTCGTGCACATGTCCGTATGTAATGCCGAAGATTTTTCCAATGATCATCGCTTCTATAAGAATTTCCGGCGTGAAATGTTTTCCTGCAAGGAGTAACACTATTCCGGGCAATGTTGGAGAGTGAACAGGAATGGCCATCTGTTTCCAGCCGGCTGCATTTTCGATGATGGAAATTCCTGCAGCTTCCTGATCCAGTGCTTCTGAAAGAAAATGTTTAGGAATCGAATCAAATGGCGAGCGACCAAACTCTCCCAGGATTTCCCAATCCGGACTTTTCTTGACAACTCCAATCCATTGAGCCGCCAGTTCCGTCGAGATTTCCGGTAATTGTTTTTGCAGATATTCTTCCAGAGAATGACAGGTCAATGAATTTTCAAGAAGTGTGTCACACAGTTTTATTGTCATGACCCATTGATTCGAATCAAGCTGATTGAAAAGAGTGTTGCTGGCAATCCATTGAGTTGAAGCTGTTTTATTCATGTTCAAGATTCTTGATAGAAGTTCTTTGACTGGTTATTATTTGCCTGCAATTGGAATATCTGTATTCTTTGAATTGAGGCGTTCGTGTGAAAACGATAACAATAATTTGGATAATGTGTCGATATGATAACAGCCTCTCGTAAGAATGTAAAAAGAGAATCATCAGATTAATTCAGAATGTTGGAATCATACAATTAATAACACATAAGTTGTTTATGTGTATGTGGATAGGTGTTGTTGTCGTAGTAAGTTGCCTGTTTGTCAAAATGATTGCTGATTGTTAGTTCTTATTCTCTGAAGTGAAGAATATTATAGAGAAAACGGCAAAAGTCGAAAAACTGATATTAAAAAAGTGAGTTATTTTCAATGGAAAAGAAGTCTCAATTATATTCCGGTGATATCCCATCCTGGCAGGAAAAAGGATACCGATCGATCTGGATGCCTTATACCCAGATGAAAAACTCCCCCATGCCTATTCCGGTGGTGGAAACGAGTGGGGTTCGGATGAAGTTGGATGATGGAACCGAGCTGATCGATTCTTTAAGTTCGTGGTGGTCGACCTGTCACGGATACAATCACCCGCGAATTGTTGAAGCTGTGATTGAACAGGCGAAGGTCATGCCTCATGTCATGTTTGGCGGTGTGAATCATCCGCAGGCGCTTCGGCTTGCAAGTCGGCTTTCTGCGATGTTACCCGGCGATTTGAATCACGTTTTTCTTTCGGATTCCGGATCGGTTTCCGTGGAAGTTTCCATGAAGATGGCTGTCCAATATTGGCTGAACCAGTCGATTCAAGGCCGGCATCGCTTTATCTGTTTTCGACACGGGTATCATGGCGATACAACAGGCGCAATGTCGGTTTGTGATCCAGAAAATGGAATGCATTCCCACTTCAAAGGATTCCTGATGGAGCAGTATCCATTGGACATCCCGATTACGGAATCTGATTTTTCCAGCTTTGAATCATTTGTGAAAGCTCACGCAGATTCCGTTGCTGCAGTAATTATGGAACCTCTTGTGCAAGGGGCGGGAGGAATGCGGTTTCATCCGCCGGAAACGGTCGCAAGAATTCGAAAACTTTGTGATCAATACAATTTGCTTTTGATACTGGATGAAATTGCAACCGGTTTTGGACGAACGGGAACCATGTTTGCTTGTGAACAGGCGGAAGTTGTTCCAGATATTATTTGTCTTTCCAAAGCATTAACCGGCGGAACGATGGGACTGGCTGCAACCATTGCACGGGAACATGTTTTTAATCAGTTTCTTTCAGATGATCCGATGCATGCACTGATGCATGGTCCGACTTACATGGGAAATCCTCTGGCATGTGCAGCTGCAAATGCATCCCTTGATTTATTTGAAGAAGAACCACGGCTGGAACAGGCAAAAAAGCTTCAAAAGATCATCACTTCCGAATTAGCTCCCTGCAGGAAATTTTCAGGCGTGGTGGATGTTCGTTCTCAAGGAGCCATTGGAGTGGTACAAGTGGAAACGCTTCATCATCTGGACTGGCTACGTGCCCGATTTGTAGAAGAGGAGGTCTGGATTCGCCCGTTTGGTGATGCGATTTACATTACCCCTGCTTTAATCATGTCGGAAGACGATATCAAAACTGTCTGCCGGGCAATGGTTCGGGTGATTGAAGAATGGTCTCAATTGGAAAATTGAAATAAATATTACGAGTTATTTAGCCTCTTCTTTATTATCGTATATTCTCTTTAGAAAAAGAGGAAGTAGTAACAGGTTGCCTATAAGCCCGCCGATGATCGCGAGGCTGACAAGAACTCCAAAGTAGATGAGGGGTATGAAGTGGGAAAGACTTAAAACAGAAAATCCTGCAACAAGTGAAATTGATGCGAAGATGAGAGCACGTCCGACATCATGATGAGTTTTTTCAATTGCTCCGGAAACATTCATTCCACCAGAAAGGCTTCGCTGGAAACCTGCAATGTAGTGAATGCTAGCATCAATAGTTAAGCCCATCGAAACACTGGCGATCATCGCAGTCCCGATATTAACAGGAATATTTAACCAACCAAGCCCGCCAATGACAACAAGAATTGGAAACAGGTTGGGAATAATGGATATCAAGCCGATTTTAAAACTGCGAAAAGCTAAACTCATGAATAAGAATATGCCACCCGCTGCAATTCCAAAACTGACCAACTGGTCTTTAAGCAGGCTTTCGATTAGGAATGTGAGAAGGACGAATAATCCTGTGACTGTTGCTTTCGGGAAATCTTTTTGAGCAAGAATTTTAACGTCCTGGATCAGTTTCAGTTTTTCTTCAGATGATTGTCTTTCACGTGCCCGCAGGACAATCCGCATCAGTTTTTCTTCTTTCGAATAAAAACTGGGTTCATAGTCTGGTTGATATTGATTGATTCGATCGAGAGCTACGCGAACAGGATTCTTGCTACTTAAAGAGTGCGGGGTCAGATCAATCAAATCAGAGATGACAACAACTTTTGTCAGTTTTTTATTTTCCCTGAGTTTCTCAGCCAATGTTCGAACTTTATTAATGTACTCTGGTGTTAGTTCCTCTGGAGCAGTGAAATTGACTTCCCATGTTCCTGCTCCACCGAGATTTTCTTCTACAAAGTTAAGCGATTTGACAATCGGGCTGGAATCCCGAAAGTTCTTGCTGAAATCTGTTTCTATTTTGAGTTGGAAGAGTCCGAGAAATCCGACGACCGAGAGCAATCCCATTGTTCCCATAATCACTCCGGGATAATTTTTGATTCCTTTTGTCATGGAAGTGAGGAAGTTAAGCAGTCTTTTCTCAGCTTTGGCTTGCGCGGGGTTAATCCGGATTTTTCCTAGGAGAATTCCACCCGGAAGTATAATAAAAGTGGCAATGAGAACAAACATGGTTCCGGTTGCAATCATTAAACCGAAACTGCTCACAGGCCTGATGTCACTCGAAAGCAATGCGAGAAATCCGATTGCTGTTGTGATGCAAGTCCAGAACACCGGATATGCAAGGTCATGAAAAGTTCGGATCAGGGAATTCACACGTTCATGTTTTTTTCGCAGTTCACGATAATGAACCGTGATATGCATTACGGTGGCAATTCCAATAATGCAGACGAGTGAGTTCAACATCGAACTAACCATCGTTAATTGCATTCCAGAAATTGACCAGAGGGCCCGTGTCCATTGAACAGCTGAAATGACGACCAGTATCGGCAACAGAAGCCACCGAAAATGTTTGAAAATAATAAAAAGGACAACTGCAAGAATGAGCAGGGAAATATGAAACAGGGTTTCGCCATCCTGCTCCACATATTCAAACATGTCGTGAATTTGAATCGGTTCCCCAACGACAAAAGTTTCAAACTGATGTTCACTGGCTGTTTTTCGTATGAGATTGAATGTTTCAGTTCGTGGTGTTTCCGTTTTTGAAGAAGGTTTTAAACGGAGGACCACTGCTGTTGTCTGGTAATCTTCACTGATCAGCATTCCTTTTGAAAGATTGATTAATTGATCTTTCTTTTTGCGAAGCATGGTTCGAAAAAAGAAAGGGATTTCTTTTGGGGAAAGTGTGTTTGCAAAATTACGGGTACTGGTGGGATCGACTCCCGGAATCTGGCTTAACTTTTCAGAAAATTTCCTGATATGGTCAAATGGATCCCATTCTTCTGCTTCGAGCAATACGTCATCACTGTATTTTGGAAAAAGTTCTTTTTTGATGGCGGGATCTTGCCAGGCGACAATAACAAATTCATCCCCGCCAAAATTATTTTTACTTCTTAAATATTCCAGTAAGTGGGGATCGTCTGCAGAATAGAGAGATTCAATCGATCGATTGAGCTGAAGCTGAGAAGCAGGATAAATGGACAGAAAAAGAAACAGGATTGCTGAAACAAGCAGGACATACCTGTATTTAATCAGCAGGTAGATAAACTGCGTTTTTCTGATTATTTTTTTTCTTGCCATTAACGGGGCCTGGAGAGAAAATTCTTCGGGGAGTATTTAATCCGGTTCAACAGTTTCAGAATTAAAAGCGTAAGATTCAACAGTTGAACAGATTTCGGTTTGTCATTGAGAAATTCAGTTTGATAGAGATATACATATAAGTAAAGCCTTCTGCAGGTCTGGTCACTCATTTTAATATCAGGTAGAGCTTGTTATATTCTCTGTGAAGTTAATGTCATTTGCTGTATTATTGATCACATATCGTACTTGATTCCAAGAAAATTTGCTAATGCTAACCGAGATGAAAAAAATGCAAAATATTCCCCTAACGCCTGAGACTGGAATTTCCGAGTGAATGAAACCGGGACAAAGCAATCTTTATGGATTATTATATTCCTGCTGGCTGCAGGAATAAGGGCTGGCGTTTTGTATGTTGATTTCACTCATTCCCATCACCTTTCAGAAGACAGGGATGCTTATCTTGATATTTCCCATCAGCTTGCAACAGGTCATGGTTTTTCTCTTTCTTCCTCTGGAAAGCCGACAGCGTTTCGTCCTCCGTTATATCCATTATTGCTTGCAGGAATAGAAGTTTCAGGTGCAGGTCTCTACGGGATTGCTTTACTTCACTTTGTGTTGAGTACATTAACCGTTTATTTTACTTATCGACTTTCCCGAAAAATTCTGCCCGAAAAATTCGCACTTGGGGCGATGGCGCTTATTGCTATTGATCCTTTATTGCTTCAATACACCTCTCTGGTGATGACAGAAACGTTATTTGTTTTTCTCTTTACGGTTCTGATTGATCAGGTTGTCCCGGATAAAAAAAATGATCATTCTTCCGAACCTGTATCTTATTTGAAAAGTTTTACAACAGGCGTGCTATTTGGTTTGTGCGCTCTTTGCAGGCCGACAATCTGGGCGTTTGGAATTCTCTGGTTATTGAGTCACCTTGTTTCTTTTATTCTGAAGCGGAATCAAAATCGTTCCGGTACGTTCTTTTCAATTCCGCTTATCACTGGAATCATATTGGTTGTGAGTCCATGGATGATTCGAAATGTGATCCAATTCAACAAACCTGTTTTTACGACAACTCACGGTGGGTATACTTTACTGCTCGGAAACAATTCTGTTTTTTATGATGAAGTTGTTTTCCAAAAATGGGGGACAGTCTGGTCATATGAAAGTTTGAAGAATTGGCAGGATTCGCTTGAGTCGGAAATGGCAAATCAACCTGAGCCTGTTAAAACCGAAACAGAGCGCGACCAATGGATGTACCAGAAAGCATTTGAGGAAATCAGGAACAATCCGAATTCTTTTCTTTCTGCATGTCTTCTGCGGTTGGGACGATTCTGGAATATCACACCTACCGGTCCATCTGCAGGAGGAGTTTCACAGCAGATCCGTTTTGGAATTGGGATCTATTATGCTCTCATTCTTACCGGAATGGTGATAGGAATTCTCAGTTTGAAAAAATCGGAATGGAGCAATTGGGTTCCTATCATTTTGTCACTTCTTGCTTTTAGTGTTGTCCATCTTTTTTTCTGGACGAACATGCGAATGCGTGCCCCTCTTCTTCCATTAATTTGCATTCTGGCGATGCGGGGATTCATGGCCTGTCGGAAGAAACGCGAAGAGTGAAAAAATTACAATTTCGATGATCTCTAAGTCTTATTGTATTAACAGGTTACGCCTAGTCGTTCCACGGTGATTCATAGGCAATAGCTTTATTGACACTCACCGCCAATTCGGCCTATACTCCCGCCCCATTATCAGGTTGAAGAACTGTACAAGATTCAGCGGTTAATAGAACCGTTTTCATTTCAAACTGTAATTCAACACGAAAACTAATCCAAAATCACCTTTGATACCATACCGTTTAACGATTCAGGAGACCCCGTGTCGGGGCTAAATCTTAATTCCACATCAGTAACAAAAGCAATCAGCAGTGTTACCTTCGTTCTGGTAATGTTGATGGTTCTGATGCGCGCTGCTTATGCGGATGATTCAACAAGCTCTGAGGAAACAGGAACATTCCTGACTGACTCCATCCTGGTGCAATCCGATTACGGGCAGTACTGGTATGAAGATGGTGTCAAGATTTCCGTTCTAAGGGGAAATTGTAGAATTGGTCAGGGTGAAACGGAATTAAGTGCTGAACGAATTGTGATCTGGAACCACACAGATGAAACTTCCCGTGGAACACGACAGTCCCTCTCCATCTTTCTTGAAGGAGATGTTCGGATTGATACAACTGGCCAGACAATTCCTAAATCAATCTTTATGGCGGAGTTGAAGACAGTTGCCAAAGTGGAAGAACGAATTTCACGAAATAGCAAAATTGAATCCCAGGAAGATCCTCTTTTTCAACGTGCAATGAAATTTCGTAAAAAGCAGGAAAAAAGTCGTATTCAACAAACTCAGTTTCTGGTTTCTCAGGAAACAGAAGATGGTCCTGCATTCGAAGGTTTTGTCGTGCAGCGGCCAGGTGGTCAATTACGCAAATTCCGGCTCTACTCGCGAAGCGGTGGAGATATCCATATTAATTCAGAACGAACAAATAGTATTCCTCCGGAACAAGTGATTGTTGCTGATGGGGGAGTGAACCTGATTATTGAAGGAATCAATGAGGACGTTGCCGGGTTTGGACCGGTGCGGGTTGTCGATTTATCTGCTGATCGAATTGTGATCTGGACACAGCCTATTGATATGAATGATGGGCAGGAACATGTTCAATCAGGAGATACCCCTTTTGCAGTTTACCTCGAAGGGCATGTCCAGATCCTCCAGGGAAATCGAGAGATCACCGCTAATCATGCTGTCTATGATGACCAGGAAAAACGAGGCCTGATGATTAATGCGGAATTAAAAACAATGGTTCCCAAACTGAATGGCAAGCTTCGAGTTCGTGCAAGACAGATTCGCATGTTATCAGAAAATAATTTCCATGCAGTTCAAGCCTGGGCAACAGCAAGTGAATTCGGCAAACCTGGCTACCGTGTCCGTGCAACAGATATTATTATTGATGAGAGGTATCCGAAGAGCATATTTGGAACTCCGATTGATCCTGAAACGGGGCTTCCCGATAATCAACCGGAAACCTGGGTCACCAGCCTGAACAATACTTTTTTGATTGAAGATTTTCCGATATTTTATCTTCCTAAAGTTAGCATGCCTGCCAACAATCCAAATGTTCCATTACGGCAAATTAAATTCGGGCAAAGCCGAATTTATGGAACACAGTTGAAAACAAAATGGGATCTGTTCCAGTTACTCGGAAGGGAAGAACCAAAAGGAACCAAGACGGACCTGTTGCTCGATTATCAAAGCAAACGAGGTCCCGGTTTCGGATTGGAATCGGACTATAAAGGACTGGACTTATGGGGACTTTCCGGTTCTCATGATGGAAATTTTCTTGGGTATTATATCAACGACACCGGGAAAGATAACCTTGGCCTGCGAAGAAGGTCTTTGGATACCGAGACGGAAAATCGATATCGTTTTCATTGGCAGCATCGACAAAGAATGCGGGATGATCTGACAGTCATTGCAGAAATTGGTGCCCTTTCTGACCGGAATTTTCTTGAACAGTATTACGAAAAAGAATTTGACGAAGAAAAAGATAACGAAACCCTGATTTACCTTCGTAAGAAAAGAGAGAACTGGGCTGGTACAATTCTGGGACGAGCCCAGTTAAATGACTTTTCCAATACAACGGAATGGTATCCTAAAGTGGATTTGTATGGTCTTCATGAACCGTTTTTTAATGGATTCCTGAACTGGTCGAGTCACTCTTCAGCAGGTTATGCAAATCTCAAACCTGCGGAGACCCCTTCTAATCCGGCTGAAGTTTTTGCTCCTCTTCCTTACATGACAAATGCAAGTGGTGCAGTTTTGATGTCTCGGCATGAATTATCTGTTCCGTTTGAAGTGGGACCTATTAATTTTGTTCCGTATGCTATGGGCGAAGCAGCTTACTGGGGTGAAGATTTCACTAATCAGGATATTAACCGTTTTGTCGGTTCTGCAGGAATTCGCAGTAGCCTCCTGTTCTGGAGACCTTATTACGGGGTTCACAATCGTATTCTCGGATTAAACGGATTAGCCCATAAAGTTCTTTTTGAAGCAGATTATTCTTATACAGACGCGTCTGAAAGCTTTAATAATATCCCCCAATACAATGAATTTGATGAAAATTCACAGGAACGATTCCGGGAACGATTGTTGACTAATACATTCGGTGGAATCCTTCCAGCAATATTTGAACCTCGATATTATGCAATTCGATCAGGCGCTGGTTCGTCGGTGACTTCACCATATTATGAACTGGTTGAAGATCAGCAAGTTGCCCGATTTGCAATTCGACAACGGTTGCAGACAAAAGTCGGACCTCCTGAACATCAAAGAATTAAAGACTGGATGACTCTTGATCTGGAAGCATCTTATTTTCCTGATGCAACTCGTGATAACTTTGGAGAAGACATTGGATTACTCGGAGCGAATTACTCCTGGTCTATCGGATCGAGAACCCGGTTCCTGGCCAATGCAGAGTATGATCTGTTTAATAATGCTCAACAGATTTGGAACCTTGGCTTTATCACTCAGCGAAGCAGCAGGGGAAGTTTGTATGTTGGATTGAGACAAATTAAAGGGGCCAACCTTGATAGCCAGACATTAGCAGCCAGTTTCAGTTACCAGATGAGCCCGAAATGGATTTCCACAGTGGGAACAGCATATGACATTAAAGAACAGATGGATCGTGGGCAATCGTTAACTTTGACGAGACTCGGTAAAGACTTTAATTTTCATCTTGGAGTTACCAACGATGTTAGCAAGGACAATGTCAGCTTTGCTTTAATGATTCAGCCCAAATTCATTCCACTGGGACTTTCCTCCAGCCAACTCGGGTCAGTCGCAGGAAATCAGCAACAAAGATAACCAAACAATATGAATATTTAATTGGATGAAATTTCGACAGAGAATTAATTTTGTATCATCCAGAACTATTTTATCATTTCAATTGAAAATATATTTACAGGTACCCGACAATGCCAGTAGAGTTAAAACCATCCCGGTTTAAACGGACAACAAGAAAGCTCAACGATCAGAATCGGAGACAGCCGTGGAGGCAACATCTGGTTATGGTAGAACGCGGTATCATAAACGGGATGCGTTCGGACAGTTCTTTCTTCGCACAGTTTTTTGGTGTGATCACAATTATTGCTGCCGGCTTCGTTTTAAAAATCTCTCTCGTAGAATGGACTATGGTTTCTCTGGCCATTTCATTTGTAATCACTGCAGAACTATTTAATCAGGTCATCCGGGCAATCCTTGATTCTGTCGGTCATCTTTTTGATGAGTCTGCAAGAAAAGCAATGTCGATGGGGACCGCTGCAGTATTTGTTTCTGTAATTGGGGCCATCCTTGTAACAGGATTAATCTTCGGTCAGCGAATCTACCACACCTTCTTTTAGAGAATGCTGCACTCTAAAGTAACCTTCATGGATAACTAAGGCGATTTACTTCAAGCCCTTATCTCGCTACACCTGATTGAAGATCGTTCTAAGAAATCTGGAACTCGTTCTAAAGAACTATTGAATAACTTCTCTCATCACCCGGTTCCTGCTATCATATCTTCTGCATCAACAATTCTTTTCCTTTACGTTTCCTTTTTCAAAGAGCAGCAGTGAAATGAAATTAATTCATCAATTAACCCCCGGCGAATCCATCTCCATCAACGACCTTCCCACATCGGGAAAAGATATTCGTGATGACAGGGACAAAGTCGAAAAGGAATTCAAAAAACTGCGAAAGGAAATGATTGAATGGCAGAATTGCCTTTATGCAGAAGGGAAACAGAAACTTCTTATTGTCATTCAGGCGATGGATGCAGGTGGAAAAGATAGCACTATTCGAAGAGTTTTTCAGGGGATTAATCCACAGGGAGTCAAAGTCACTTCATTTAAAAAACCATCCACAAAAGAACTGTCGCATGATTACCTTTGGCGGGTTCATCAGGCAGTGCCAGCAAAAGGAATGATTGGAATTTTTAATCGTTCCCATTACGGAGATGTCCTTGTCGTGCGAGTTGATCAACTTGTGCCGGAAGAAATCTGGCGACCAAGATATGAACAGATTAATCATTTTGAAAAACTGCTTAGTGATTCGGGAACCGTCATCCTGAAGTTTTTCCTGCACATTTCCAAAGAGGAACAGAAAGAACGATTTCAGGAAAGGCTTGACTTCCCGGATAAACATTGGAAATTTGACCATAACGATTTAATCAAACGTCGACAATGGGACCAATATATGGAAGCGTATGAAGAGATGCTCAACCGATGCACAACCGACTGTGCACCTTGGCATGTTATCCCGGCTGACCAGAAATGGTATCGTAACCTTGCCATCGCAGAAACCATCGTCGAAACCTTGAGGAAAATGAACCCACAATATGATGTTGTGAAAGAAGATCTGAGCAAAATTAAAATTGACTGAATCCGTTCCGGGAGTTAAAAAGTATTCAACCGCAGTGCTCGGAAGAGCACTACTTAAACACGATTTTCTTCGTAAACTTGTATGTTTAAATTATCAGACTCTGGTCGTGTCATTGGCATTCTTTAGTGCAAAATATATTTTATAGTGGTTCAAACTTTTCAACTTTTGCAACAAACAAGATTTGATGAGTGGTTTTATCTTTTAGAGGAGTTGCAGTGAAGTTACTTAACACAACCGTTTCACCATATTTCATTTCGACACCAGTGTTAACTCTTTGAGAGTGAAGTGACGGAAGAGGCTTCCCGTTAAGCATAACTGTTTTATTGAAATCAACATTTCTAATTTCAGGTGAAAATCCAAAATTGATTCGGCCATTTTCCTGTAGTTTTGCCATTACACCAACGCGCAATCCAATTTCTATGAATTCTTCTAAGGTCGTTCCGTCTTCTAAAAAAACAGCAACAGGAATTTCACCGCCGGAAAAAAATGAAGCTCTATGTCCATCTGCTATGCATAGTGTCGGTTCAGCCAGCACCTTCACCTTTTTGTTTTTTCGCAAGGATTCAAGCTGAGTAGAAAATAGTTTTTCTACTTGTTTTGGCTTGATATTCATTTTGGTTTTATCAAATGGTTTGATATCGAGAGTTGACAATAAATTAACAGGCACTTCAACAACCTGAACTTTGATTAAGAAAAATGGCCCTTCTGTTTTAGTTGGATTTGCTGGCACGGCATTAACTGGCAAGGCAATGGCCGCTGATTCTGGAGAATGCCGGATACTTAACTGCGCTCCCCCAGCACAAATTGCCAGAAAAGAGAGAAAAACAATAACAGGCTGGAAACGATTATTGTTCTGTGAAGAGATACCGGACATTAAAAATCTCCATGTTTAATTGAAAACAGAAGCGATGGTTGATCCTGTTGAGCATTCTTCGAAGCTTGATTAATATTTGTTAGACTTATTAAGACCAACGACAGAATATGCTAATTAAAAGACATAACGAGGTCAATATTTATATTTTGACCATTCATCAGGATGCATCCTGGCGCTACACGATATAGAAGTTCGTGTTTAAGAAGACTCTATACGTAACTCTGGCACATTTGTGAGTTTTATACGAGAAATAGAAGAGCAATTTGCTCTAGCCGGCTTGCTTTTGGTCGGAGACACGGATTTCAGCGAAGGGACCAACAGGACCAGCGGCATTCCCATTCCATTCATGCAAGGCAATGCAATTCAGCACACGGTCTGCAACTTCCATTGCAGCAAGAGCTTCTGCTCCACCTGCAAGCGGTTTCTCACCTTTTTCAACGCAATCAACAAAGCTTTGAAGTTCTGCAGTGAGTGCGTCTTGTTTGGAAGGTTCGTTTGTCTCCACTTTTAAATAGGAGCCGAAGACTTCCTCTTTCAATTCGTTGACATCAACCCCTGAACGGAATCGATCGAGTGGAGGTGTTCCGTAAAGCAGTTTTTCAGTCGGGCGATAGCTGACAACTTCACGAGAATTAAAATCGACCTGAACTGCGCTATCAAGTGACCAGATCATCATTGTTCGATGAGCAGTCGGGTTGATTCTGCTGGCAGTTAAATCTGCAAGGCATCCATTTTCAAAAGTCAATCGTGCCTGTGCGTTGTCTTCATTTTCCCCCATGACGGAAAGGCCGAAGGCTTCCACGTTTTTTACAGGAGACTTTACCAGATCAATAATCAAATCAATATCGTGGATCATTAAATCATGAACAACGCCAATGTCGATTGACCGAAATGAATAAGGGCTGACTCTTTCAGAGCGAATGTATTTAGGTGGTCCCGTTAATTTCCAGGCAGATTGTGTTGCAGGATTAAACCGTTCGATATGTCCTACTTGTAGCAAAGTGCTATTCGCTTCAGCAGCTTCAACAATTCCACGAGCGTCTTTTAAATTTCCTGCAAGAGGTTTTTCAACCATGACAGGAACCTGATGATTTAAAAATTCTGTTGCGACTGCATGATGAAACTGGGTGGGAACAACAATGGAAACAGCATCAACTTTGCCAATTAAGTCCTGATAATTTTCCACCCATTCGGTGTTCAGGTTTTCAGAGGCTGTTTTTCCGAGTTCGGGGTTTGTTTCTGCGACGGCAGTCAGTTCAACGCCATCCATTTCAGAAAGAATTCGTGCATGATGCCTGCCTAATGCACCCACTCCTACAACGCCAAGTTTTAATAAGCTCATAGCCAGCCTGAATATTTATATCGATTTTAAAGAAAGTTAAGTTCTGTTGTAAAATGAAATTAAGCTGCTTCCCGATGAATTGTGAGAGTAGGCTTTTCTTCCGGTTTCTGCTCCACATTCCTGACAGCTTCTCTTGCACGCCCAAATTTTCCCTGCTGCTGTTTTTCGATGAATGAGAGAAAACTAGTTAATTCGATTGGGAAAATTCCATCCAGCTCTTCAGAAAAAATGCTTTGTAATTGTGCGAATGGTTTATGTTCCCTGAAAACCAAACGGTGTGCCCGCTTGATCACTTTGATGGTTCGATCTGAAATTCCACTTCTTTTCATGCCTATAATATTGATTGTTCGAACAGAAGGATTATCACTTCCTGCTGCAAGCATGTAAGGAGGGATATCGTGTGGAACCCTGCAGCCACCACTCACAAAGGATAATGTTCCCAACGTGGAAAAATGATGAACAACACTGTTGCCGGAAACAATAGCTCCATCATGAATATGAACATGCCCGCCGAGCAAAACGCCATTCACTAAAATTGTATTGTTGAAAATATGACAGTTATGGGCAACATGGCTGTTGGACATAAACATGTTTTTATTTCCGATGCGTGTGGTATGATCTTCTTTCTCTGCACCACGATTCACCGTGACACCTTCACGAGAAAGATTTTCATCACCAATCACCAGACGAGTGTCTGTGCTGTCAAAGCTGACGTCCTGAGGTTCTCCCCCAATCACAACATTTGCAAAAAGGCGATTCCGCTCACCCATCGTTGTATGACCATTGATCACAACGTGGCTTTCCAGCTTGGTCCCTTT
>JAJRVU010000422.1 GCA_024277145.1 Planctomycetota bacterium | reverse complement strand
CATTAATGGCTCCGTCACCGATGTCCGTGAAATGTTGTAACTAAAAAAAGACTATTTCTGTATGGTCTGCTTTGCAGACCCTTGACAAAGTTTAAACGTTACAATTTCGGTTACTGAAAAAATATGAAAGCCGTGTAGGTCAGGCTGTAGCCTGACATGAACACAAAAAAAACTTGAATATAATATCCGTCAGACGAAAGCCTGACCTGCAACACAAAAATAATAATTAAAAACAGAGGTTATAAAAAACTATGCAAAATATTGAACAGGTCACAGGGTCGGGAATCCCATTACTTCTTGATGATATTGATACAGATCGAATCATTCCTGCAAGATTTCTACGCTGTGTCACTTTTGAAGGGTTGGGAGAAAATGCTTTTGAAGATGATCGAAAGCAGGACAAGAACCATCCGTTTAATAATTCAAAATACTCTTCTGCTTCAGTTCTGGTAGCAGGACGAAACTTTGGTTGCGGATCTTCCCGTGAACATGCACCACAATCCCTGATGCGATGGGGAATCAAAACCATCATTGCAGAATCGTTTGCAGAAATCTTTTTTGGAAACTGCACTTCTCTTGGAATTCCAGCCGTCTGCACCAGTAGAGAAAACTTGGAAAAGCTGACTCAATTTGTGGAAGAAAACCCAGATGCTGACATCTGCGTGAACCTGAACGATTTAAAAATCACTGCGGGTGATCTTTCTGTTCCCTGTGAAATTCCTGAAAGTGCCTGTAAAGCATTAACAACCGGGCAATGGGACTTCATGGCTCAACTTCTGGAAGCAAATGATGCGGTTGACGCTACCGCAAAAGAACTGCCTTACATGACGAACTTCGCGTGAGTGACTTTCATTGCAATGTTTTAGATATAAGTAGTTGGCAGTAAGTTTTTATAGTTTATCACTGTTTGTTATTTATAAAAGCTCAAAGGAACCACAGATGAACACAAATGATCACAGATTATTTTAAAAGAGAAAAAGAATCTCACGCAGAGATCGCAAAGACGCAGAGAGGGAAAATGTTTAAACAACCTCTATAAACTTATCTGCCTGTTCATTTTTGTGAGGAAGTCAAGTTAAAGTATCGGGATTATAAATTTGCGTCTATCTGTGCTTATCTGTGGTTCAAAAAAACAGAGTGAGAAAAGACTTTCCCCTACTCAATAATGTAATAAACTTATCACGGGTTACTTAAGAAGCGTGAAATTCATCCAGCATTTTTTGCTTGAATTCAGAAATTGCATTTGCGCTGATGCTATTTGTACGGTTTCCTTTTTCACACGCTGCTCCACGGATCGCAACAATATCCGGCTGGATCGTGATCAGTTTTGAAATGGATTCTGCTTGCAAACTTCCCGCGAGTGCAACTTTGATCCCAAAAGACTGAATTTTCTTCACGTCTGCTTTTAATTGTTCTGTTGAAATGTGATCAAAAAGTGATTTGCCATCTTTGATTGAGGTGTCATAAAGAACAACGGAAGCTTTTGAGTTGATTGCAAAGGCGATCACTTCTTCCGGTTGAGGAGCATTGCAGCGGAACCAGTCTGCATAAATCACGGAAACCCAATTGGAGGGAGATTGCTGGTGGTCACTAAATCGTTTTTGAAAATCGGTCAGCCTTCTTTGCCAATCGGATTTATTTCCCATACCAGCAAGGCCAACTTTGACAAAGGAAAGTTCAGGAAGCTTTGGAATCTGTTTCTGTTTAGAAGATTCCGTTCCCCAATCACTTAATTCACCCAACGCTGCACTGAGCGGAATATCTGAGGATGAATTATCGATTGTTGAAATACCGGCTTTAAGCTCATTCCGAATTTTGTGAATTTCTTCAGGGTCCGCCATCCCGAGAGAGCCGCGCGAGGTCTCTTTGATATCAATGATATCCGCTTTTCCGATTAAAGCGTGTGGAACTTCATTGGCTGATCGAACCGAAACCAGTAGTTTCGGAACAGATGATTTTTGAAAAGTCATTTAATAATATTATTCGACACCCAGATTTCTATTAATCTGCCGTGTTGTATCATGAACAAAATATTTATCAATCCAGCTGACTTTTTCTGGATTTCTGCCCAGTGTTGTTCGGCCACGTGCCTCTTTTCCAACCGATGACCAATCATCGTCGTCAGTCTCATCATCATAGATTGACTCAGAATCTGAAGGATCCAGATTATCAGCACCGACATAAGGATTATTGTGATCGTCATTATTAAACGATGTTTTCCACATGGAACACCCTGTTTGTGATGACATAATTGTTATCAAAATGAGTAACAGATATTTTTTCATGGAAGGATTCCTTTCCAATTTCATCTGTTTTTGGATGAAAATGGATCTTGAAATGGAGATCGGATGCACCAATAACAAGTCAATTTGAACTGAATTTGAAGGGGGGAATACTGTAAAATAGATGGGCAACTATTGATGGAATTCTGAAACTCTCTGTAAATTCAAGAAGATTCATTCAATTCCATCGTTGTTTTGAATTATCCCAGGACGGTATAATTCTTCATTGAGGATCGGGATTATTACAAGAATTGCTTTTCAGGTCCAGATCACTATTTTCTAGCCAGAACCGAGAAGGCAAAATCGCGTATCTTCTTATATACTCTAGCTTTACATTTTCCATAAATTCTGTTTCACACTGAAACCAATCGGGGAACCATAACTGTATCATGGATCAGGCATTAGACTTACTCGTTGTTTCCCCTCATCCGGACGATGCTGAAATCAGTGTCGGCGGGACAATTCTCAAGTCTCGGGCAGCTGGATTGCGGGTCGGTGTATTGGATTTGACAAATGGCGAACCAACTCCTCATGGCACACTAAAGTTGCGAGAAAAAGAGACTGAAAAAGCAACTTCCATTCTTGAACTGGATTGGCGAAAAAATCTGGGGCTTCCCAATCGAAGCCTGCAGAATGATTTGTCATCCCGGAGACAACTCGCGGAAGTTTTCAGAACCGTCAAACCCAAAATCATATTGGCTCCTTTTTGGGAAGATGTTCATCCAGATCATGTGGCTGCCAGCCAGTTAATTGATGATGCCCGTTTCTGGTCCAAGCTAAGCAAAAGTGATATGGCTGGTGAGCCATACTGGCCTCCCAAAATATATTATTACTGGAGCATTCATTTAAGAATTCATCCGAACCCTTCATTTATTGTTGATATCTCTGATCACATTGAAAAAAAAATGGATGCCATCAAAAGTTATGAAAGCCAGCTAGTCACAGGAAGGTCT
>JAJRVU010000421.1 GCA_024277145.1 Planctomycetota bacterium | reverse complement strand
GTAAATCTTTCAATCAGGTTCCCGCGCTGAAACCGTTCAGCCTTGAATTGAACCAGGGTGATATTTTAGGACTGGTCGGTGAAAACGGGGCGGGTAAATCAACGCTGATAAAACTGATCAGTGGAGTCTATCAACCAAGCGGAGGATCCATTCTCTGGAACGGAAAAGCAGTTCAGTTCCCAACACCATCAGATGCCCTCGACACTGGCATTGCAACAATTCATCAGGAATTGGAATTTTTTGCTCATCTTTCCGTAGCAGAGAACATGCTCATGGGGGATGAATGGCCACGAAAATCATTAGGACGAATCGATTGGAAAAAACTACATCAGCAAGCTGGAAAAATTCTGGGCGATTTTGGCATCCAGATTCCTACCGACCAATTAACAGGAAATCTGACACCCGCTGAACAGCAGGATGTGATCATTGCTTCTGCACTTTCCAGAAATGCAAAACTATTGATTCTGGATGAACCAACTGCCAGCCTGAGTGAACAGGAAGTGAAACGGCTTTTTGAACATATTAAACGTCTTCAAAAACAGGGCGTTACAATCATTTATGTTTCCCATCGCCTTGATGAAATTTTTGAACTTACAAATCGAATTGCCATATTGCGTGATGGCGAATTAATTGCAGATAAGAAAACATCCGAAATGGATGTGGATCAACTCATCCATGATATGGTTGGTAAGTCCCTTGAACAAGTTTATCCGAGAACCCGTTCAGGAAAAGCCGGAGGAGATGCTCTTGAATTAAAAGATGTTTCTCGAAAGGACATGTTTGAAAATATCAGCTTCAAAGTTCGGTCTCATGAAATTGTCGGACTCGCAGGATTAGTTGGCGCAGGGCGATCAGAATTGGCACGGGCTATTTATGGAATGTACCCGATTGATTCAGGAAAAATGCTCCTTAAAAATCAATCGTGGTCTGTCAAAAATCCGACGCAGGCTCTCAAAGATGGAGTTGTTTATATTCCAGAAGAGAGAAAACGGCAGGGTCTTGTACTGGGGCATTCATTGAAGGAATCAATCAGTATCGGATTCACGGATATGCTGACGAAAATGGGGATGATTCAAAAAAAGAAGGAAAAAGAAAAAGTTCTTTCAGCGATAGAGACTTATGACATTCGAGCGAATAACATCAACCAGGAAGTTGGAACATTAAGTGGAGGCAATCAGCAAAAAGCATTACTAGCCCGCTGGCTGATGAGAAACCCGGATTTAATTATTCTGGACGAACCAACAAGAGGTGTTGATGTTGGTGCAAAATCACAAATCCATGCATTAATCGACCAACTGGCAGCAGAAGGGAAAGCGATCCTTGTCATTTCCAGTGACCTGCAGGAAATCCTGGGATTGAGTGACCGAATTCTTGTCATGAATCGCGGGAAAATTGATATCGAATTACAAAATGATGAAATGACTGAGCACAATATCATCCTGGCTTCTTCCGGACTATATAAATCATCTCAAGATAAATCATCTCAAGCCTTAAAAAATTGAAACCTTTATAAATTAAAATGAGTGCAATAACTTCTAATAATTTAATCAAAGTGAAAACTGGCCCACTCAGTCGAATGCCTTACGCCTTGAGATACAGGCTCATCTTTTTATTACTGGGAAATTTATTCCTTCTTGGGTACATCTATCAATACACTCTTAACCATGAAGGTTCTTCGTTTCAAACCGTGATTTCCAAAATTTCTCCCGACATGGCTCCCCGGCTTCTCGCGGGAATTGCAATGACAGGAATACTTTATATTGGCGCGATTGATCTTTCAGTTGGCGCAATGATTGTTATGGCGGGGACTGTTTTCGGACTTTGCTATGAAGCGGAACTCAACCCGATCATCAGTTTTACAGCCTGCTTTCTCACGCCGGTGGTTCTTTCATTACTTAACAGCCTGCTCATTTCCAAACTGAAAATTCCAGCCATCATTATCACACTCGCCGGTTTAACATTCTACCGAGGAGTTGCTCAGCAAATCACCAGTCATTTCGGACCCAATTCAGGCAACCAATTTTCCATTCAAAATGAGGCTTTCCATACACCGGCAAAAGAGTATTCAGCCTGGTTTTTAATTGGGGGCATTTTGATTGCTTTGTATCTCGAATTTTTCAGAAAGACTCCTCGGAAATGGTTGGCTATGGGCTGTTCGCCTCATGCATGTACTCTTAAAGGAATTAATGTCAATGAAATTCAACATTCTGCATTTTTTGTAAGTGGCATTTTCATGGGGATGGCTGCGTTACTTTTTCTCACAAATTTAATGACGATTGAACCGTCCCGTGTTGCCCAAAATTTTGAATTATCGGTAATCGGGGCAGTTGTGCTTGGAGGAACCAATATTTTTGGTGGAGAAGGGAGTTACATCGGAACAATTCTCGGAGCCATGCTTCTCTATCTTGTCTCGGAAGCGATGATTTATGCAGGGGTGAGCGAATATTGGCGGGTTGCTATTCAAGGTGCAGTTATTATCAGTGTCATTGGTTTTGACTGCGTTATGCATCGGAAAAAGAAATTACTGGAAGAACTGAATTAACTAAAACGTTCATAGTGTATTGGATCATCAAACGAGAACAAGAATGCGTCACCTGATTTTACCTGTCATCCTGATATTGGAATTTTTCTATTTTGCGCCTGAATGTGGTGTGAAATATGATACGTGGAATGAGTTCCAGG
>JAJRVU010000420.1 GCA_024277145.1 Planctomycetota bacterium | reverse complement strand
TAAAAAATATCCTGACTCGGAACAATCGTGCAAATACATTCACCTTATGGGTGAAGTCAATTCAGCGATGAGTGACAAAACTTGTCAGCTTGCCTGTCTGGTTGCCCCTGCTGGTATTGATCAGGTTGAATCAATTGCTTCGAAGTTAGAGAAAATGCCTCCGAAAAGTACCTATTTCTATCCGAAACTACTTTCCGGCATGGTTTTCAATCCACTCGGATAATCTTCAAAACCACAATCGAATTATTTTCAATTCAAAGCTCTTCATGAAATTATTTGTGAAGAGCTTTTTTATTTCCCAGGTCTACTTATAGATTAAGCCACAGGCGGATTTAGCACGGTCCAGAACTTCACGCCCTTTTGCTCGGGCTTTTATCGCTCCTGCTTTGAGAATGTCTTCAACGTCATCTGGTCGGGCTTCCAGCTCTTCGCGTTTTTTTCTGGCATCACTGAAATAATCCATCATGGCATCGTAAAGAGTCTGTTTCGCTTCTCCGTAACCCATTCCTCCGTCACGATATTTTAAAGCAAGTTGATCCTGTTCTTCTTTCGATGCAAATAGTTGATACAACGTAAAGACTGCACATTGATCAGGGTCTTTCGGATCTTCAACCGGGGTAGAATCTGTTTTGATGGACATGATTTTTTTGCGAAGTTTTTTTGCAGGCGTGAAAATTTCGATAATATTGCCATAGCTTTTGGACATTTTTTCGCCATCAGTCCCCGGAACTTTGCTTGATTGATCCAGAACATAAGATTCAGGGAGAATAAAGACTTCTTTTTTATAAATGGAATTGAATCTTTGAGCCAAATCACGTGTTACTTCAATATGTTGAATCTGGTCTGCACCGACGGGAACCGTGTCACTGTCATATAGAAGAATGTCCGCAGCCATCAAGACAGGATAAGTGAATAACCCAGCATCGGCTGCAATCCCTTTTGCTTTTTTATCCTTAAATGCATGGCATTTTTCCAGAAGATGCATCTGGGTGATTGTCATCAAAAGCCAGGTCAGTTCAGTCACTTCAGGAACATCAGACTGCCTGAAAAGTGTTGCATGTTCGGGATCAAGCCCCAGCGCGAGTAAATCAATCGCTGCATCGTTGGTAAAACCCTGAAGAACTTCCGGTTCACGAATGGTGGTTAAGGCATGCAAGTCTGCAATGAAATAAAATGCCTGATCGTTTTTCTGGAGTTCAATGTACTGATGGATCGCTCCAAAGTAATTTCCCCAATGAAATCGCCCGGTTGGCTGAATTCCTGATAAAACACGCATACTGATATTGTCCGTTATATTTTCTTGAATGATTAATTATCGAAATGAAGAATAAGAATGATTCTGTTTTATAATTGAAGGGTTCCGACCAACTCACTGTAATGAGAGCAATTTTCTTCATCAAGAATCTGTTCCAATTGATCCACAAGATTGGAGGCAACTCCCGGATTATAAAAATTGGCGGTTCCAATTTGAACTGCGGAGGCTCCTGCAACCAGATATTCCATCACGTCATCAATTGTGCTGATGCCTCCTACTCCAATAATGGGGACATCAACAGCCTTTGATACCTGTGTGACAATTCTTAATGCCAGCGGTTTGATAGCTGGTCCACTAAGACCGCCAAATTTTCCTCCGAGAACCGGTTTTCGTTTTTTCCAGTCTATCACAATTCCCTGGAAGGTGTTTACGAGAGAGACAGCATCCGTACCAGCATCCGCGGCTGCTTGTGCCTGAGGAATGACGCTTGTTACATTCGGCGTTAATTTTGTAATGATGGGAAGGTCACAAGAATTGACAACCTTGCTGACAACTTTTGCAGTTGATTCCGGGTTGGTTCCGAAATCAACACCTCCACTCACATTCGGGCAGGACACATTCAATTCCAATCCTGCAATGCCTTCCACTTGATTCAGCTTCTCAGCCAGTGAACAATATTCGTCAATATTTTTACCCGCAATGTTAACAATTATTGAAGTCCCCAGAGAAAGAAGATATTCAATATGCTTCTTCAGGAATTCATCAATCCCGTCATTATCCAGCCCGATGGAATTCAATAATCCCGAACTGGTTTCAATGGTTCGCGGGGGATCATTCCCGGTACGGGGAAGCGGAGTAATTGTTTTAGGGATGATTCCGCCCAGTTTATTGAAATCGACAAAGGCACTCATTTCCTTTGCGTATCCGAAGGTTCCTGAGGCAACAAGGATCGGGTTTTTGAATTCCAAACGTCGTAATTTGGCTTTCAGCCTGCTTTTAGTTCCGTTTTCTGTCATTAACCTGGTTTCAATATTTCTTAAGTGAATAAAATAATAGTGTTCGGAATATAGTGTGTGAATAGATCGTATCAACCAAAGGAATAGAAAAAAAGCGTCCCTGATCAGATGGTTTCACTACAAACTGATATTACTTCTCGTTTATACTGGAAAATATACATATTACTGATTTCTGTTTATTAAAGTTGGTATCCGACAGGAACACAAAATCGTATGAAAGCCCGAATGATGAAGAGCCTGAAGAATTCATTTCTTTGTAAGGGATTGATGTTATGCCTTGCATGGGGAATGCTGTTTCCCGGATTATTATTTTCCGCTGAGAAAAAAATTCGCTTCAATCGTGATGTTCGCCCGATTCTGTCTGACAAATGTTTTTATTGTCATGGTCCTGATTCCAATAAAAGGGAAGCAGATTTCAGGCTGGATGTAGAAGCGGAAGCCAAGAAGAAGCTCAGCGAAGGTTTTGCATTGGTTCCCGGACATCCTGAAAAAAGCCAATTGTTTGAAAGAATATCATCCCATGATGAAGATGAAATCATGCCACCGGCTGATTCAGGAAAAAAACTATCCTCAAAAGAAATTGAGACTCTCAAAAAATGGATTGAACAGGGGGCAGTTTACGAACCGCATTGGTGTTTTATCCCCCCATCTGAACCGAAAATCCCTCAAGTAAAAAATCAGGGTTGGGTCAAAAATAAAATTGATAATTTCATTCTGGAAAAAATTGAAGGAAGTCCTTTCACTGTTTCGCCACGGGCTGACAAAGCGACTCTTCTCCGTCGTCTCAGTTTTGATTTAACCGGGCTTCCTCCTACTGAAAAAGAACGGGAAGAATTTCTTAAAGACAATTCCCCTCACGCCTATGAAAAGGTGGTCGACAGGCTGCTTGCATCTCCTCACTATGGCGAGCGGTTGGCTATTTACTGGCTTGATCTGGTTCGTTATGCAGATACGGTTGGGTATCATGGAGATCAGGATCATTCCATCACTCCCTATCGAGATTATGTTATCAAGTCATTTAACGAGAACATGCCTTTTGATCAGTTTACTCGTGAGCAGTTAGCGGGCGACCTGTTTAAGAATGCAACGGAAGAACAGAAAATTGCTTCCGGATATAATCGGGTTTTGCAAACTTCTCATGAAGGTGGAGTTCAGGAAAAAGAGTACCTTGCAAAATATTCTGCAGATCGAGTGAGAAATATTTCCACAGTCTGGATGGGAGCAACAATGGGTTGTGCTGAATGCCATGACCACAAATATGATCCCTACACATCAAAAGATTTTTACAGCATGGCTTCATTTTTTGCAGATGTGGATGATAACCGAACTTTTAAAGGAGGAAATTCGCTTCCTACTAAAAGGGAGCCGGAAATTCTGGTCTTTTCTCTGTTTGAAAAAAAGGAATTGACAAATCAACTACAAAAATTGAAATCGGAAATACAGAAAATTGAAAAGCCTGAGTCGAAACTGACAAAAGAAGAAAAAGAAAAGAAACTCAACCAGTTGAATGCTGAGGTTGAAAAAATTAAAAAAAAGAAAATTCGCTGCATGGTTACCGAATCGATCAAACCACGGGACATACGAATTCTCGCTCGGGGTGACTGGATGGATGAGACGGGAAAAATTGTTGTTCCTGCGGGACCTGACTTTTTGAAACGGGTTTCAACCGGATCTGCACGCGCGACTCGGCTGGATCTTGCAAATTCGCTGGTCTCAACAGAGCATCCACAAACTGCACGCGTTTTCATGAATCGCATGTGGTATCTCTTTTTTGGAGAAGGGATTTCGCGAAATCTGCTCGATATGGGATCACAGGGGGAATGGCCAACGCATCTGGAACTGCTCGATTTTCTGTCTGTTCGATTCATAGAAAATGGCTGGAATATTAAAAAGATGGCCAAAATGATTGTAATGTCGAATACCTATCAGCAGTCTTCCTTGCAAACAGATCAACATCAGGAAATTGATCCGTTAAACAAATTGATTTCCCACCAGAATCGATTTCGAATATCTGCGGAGATGATTCGTGATAATGCTCTTGCAGTAAGTGGCTTACTCAATCGAAAAATGGGAGGCCCCAGTGCTCATCCGTACCAACCTGCAGGATATTATGCTCATCTTAATTTTCCAAAACGTGTTTACCATTCGGATAAAAATAGTAATCAATATCGGCGTGGAGTTTACATCCATTGGCAGCGACAATTCCTTCATCCGATGTTAAGAGCATTTGATGCCCCTTCGCGTGAAGAATGCACAGGTCAAAGAGCAATCAGCAATACTCCATTGGCTGCGCTGACTCTTCTGAATGATCCCACTTTTCTGGAAGCGGAAAAAGTTTTTGCAATGAAAGTAATCAAAGAAGGGGGAGAATCTGTGGAATCTCGAATCCGTTGGATGTGGATCAGAGCATTATCTCGGCAGCCCAATGCACAGGAACTAAAAGTGCTCACTCAACTTTATCAAAATTCGGTCAAGGAATATCTATCCAAGCCGGAGAATGCTGAAAAGCTGACGAAAATCGGAATGTTTCCGGTTCCTGAAAAAAGCGATCTTGTTCAACTGGCAAGCTGGATGACGGTTGCACGGGCAATATTTAACTTGAACGAAATGGTGACAAGGAATTAATGGTATGTGGAATTCGAATCTGAATTTGCAAAATTTGATTAACCGAAGAACATTCCTGGGGAACACTTCTCTTGGGCTTGGTTCGGCTGCATTGCTATCTTTATTGAATTCGGAAAATTCGCTCGGTTCATCGGAAGAACGGGAAGGGATACATTTAAAAGGGCTTCCTCATTTTGAACCAAAAGCAAAGCGGGTTATTTTTCTTTGTATGGCAGGCGGACCTTCTCACCTGGAAACATTTGATTACAAGCCAACACTTGAAAAGATGGATGGAAAGCTGATGCCCGATTCATTCACGAATGGGCAGCCGATCGCGCAACTTCAGGGAAAAGAACTGAAATGTTTAGGACCTCAATACAAATTCAATAAGCATGGTGAATCAGGACAGATGATTGCGGACATCCTTCCGCACACTGCCAAAATTGCTGATGACATTTGCATTATCAGGTCTTTGAATACGGATCAGATTAACCATGATCCTGCTCATACTGTTATGAATACGGGAACGTCGATTTCGGGTCGCCCCAGTATGGGTTCATGGGTGAATTATGGTTTGGGAAGTGAAAGTCAGGACCTTCCCGGCTTTGTTGTGATGACCAGCGTAGGAGGAAGGAATCCGCAGCCGATTGCTTCGCGCCAGTGGGGGAGTGCATTTTTACCCAGCCGATTTCAGGGAGTGGAACTTCATACAACAGGAGAACCGGTTCATTATGTCAAAAATCCAAATGGAATTTCAAAACATCAGCAATCCGAATTGATCAATTCGGTTAATCAGCTTAACGCAATACGAAATCAATCGGTTCAGAACCCGGAAATTGAAACCCGAATAGCACAGTATGAACTTGCTTTTAAAATGCAATCAAGTATTCCCGATCTTGTTGATCTTTCTGACGAACCAAAACATGTTCTCGATCTTTATGGCGTGAAGGGCAATGATGGTTCGTATGCTTTCAATTGTTTACTTGCTCGAAGGATGGCAGAGCGAGGCGTTCGATTTATTCATCTTTACCATCGGGGTTGGGATCATCATGGAGACCTCACTCGTCATATGAAAACCTGTTGTAATCTTTGTGATGGACCGACCGCTGCATTAGTTCAGGATCTCAAACAAAGAGATATGCTCAAGGATACCTTGATTGTCTGGGGTGGCGAATTCGGCAGGACTCCCATGTTCCAGGGAAAAGGAAAACTACCAGGTCGAGATCATCACATTCGGGGGTTTTCCATGTGGATGGCAGGTGGGGGTGTTAAGGGAGGAACAAGCTATGGGGCGACAGATGAACTAGGGTACAACGCAGTCGAAAACCCGGTTCATATCCGTGATTTACACGCAACGATGCTTCATTTAATGGGCATCCATCACGAGCGGTTTTCCACAAAATATCAAGGGTTGGACATGCGTTTAACAGGGGTTGAAGAATCCCGTGTCCTGAAAGAGATTTTGATCTGAAAAAGAATGTTTTCAAATCGTTCTGGATTGGCAATGTAGGTTGTTGACACCGGTATCTATTCATAGGTACAAATGTAGGAAGGAAATTGCAGGAGAATTTTCTATAAAAAGTAATTGGTGACAGGATGTCCTTATTTTAGCAACGATGAAGTCATTTTGAGAACAAGGAATATATGTAATGAGGCGATCACCTTTCAGAATATTAAGTCTGGCGATTTGTTCTTTCGGAATCTTTTTTTCCAGCCAGTCGTCAACGCAAGCGGGACTGATTCCTGATGTTGCTTACGCATTATTCGGACCTGCAGGCTCTCCTTATTTCCCAGGGGCTTATGGTGTCGGTTATGCATCCGGTTATAACACCAGCTTCTATTCGCCTTCGTACAGTTCCTACTATGCACCTTCGTATACATCATTCTATTCGCCTTCATACACAAGCTATTACAGACCCTACACCAGTTATTACAGGCCATACAGATCGTATTATTCTCCTTCCTGCTCATCCTGTAATTCTTCTCCGTGCAGTTGCTCACCTTGTGCTTCGGGTGCTTGCTCTTCAGGAAATTGTGCTTCCGGGAATTGTTCTTCTGGACGCTGCGGATATGCTGGCGGACCAGGACTGAACAGAAAACTGACACCAAAACCTGAAAAAGCAATTCCACCGTCACCCTATGATGATTATGATCGTTCCAATGAACGAAATAATCGTGAGAAAATTGAAGAATACAAACCACCTGTTAACCGGGATAATGATCTGGAATCAAAAACTGATGATGGATTCGACAAACGTGAAAATGGATCAGATAATATTCTGGATAACGATAATACTAATCCACTTGATAATGAAGATGGTGGCTTGTTTGATGAAGATAAAGACAATGAAACAACGACATTCAAAAAACCGGTCACAATCAAACAAAAGAAAGCTCCCATTAAAACAAATCCTCAGCCTCCAAAACTGAAAACTAATGGAAGTCCGGTCAAAGAAGAAGCTCCTGGCGGTAAAGAAGAAGGGGCCTCAAAATTACCTCGCCTAGAAGTGAAACCTCTTAATGTCGGTCGAACAATTACCTGGCGAGCAGCACCTGAAATGAAACGATTGAATGTCCATAGTCGTTTCAATAATCCTGTTGTTGCAAGATCACTTGTTCCTCTCAAAAAGAGAAGCATTGGTACTGATATTCATATCGCTCAAAAATAAAGTTAAACTCCCTCTATTATAACAGAGAGAGTTATAAATAATCATCATCACAGGTGTGAATCGGTTGGTTCACGCCTGTTTTTTATAGACCAGCGGTCAAAATCCAAAGGATGAAACAAAGTCAAAATGCAAAATGGAGAGATTGCAGGTCTGTTTCTTGAGTTGGCAGACCTTCTTGAAATTCAGGGATCAAACCCCTTTCGGATTCGTGCTTATCGAAACGCAGCCCGGACTATCGAAAATGAAACCGAATCTTTTGAACTGATTGTGAAAAATTCTCCTGAAGAACTTCAAAGTTTCTCGGGCATTGGAAAAGACCTTGCAGAAAAAATTGTTCACGTTGTGGAAACAGGCTCTTTTTCTCAACTGGAAGAATTGCGAAATGAAATACCGGTTGGTGTCGTCCAGATGCTTCGACTTCCCGGAATTGGTCCTAAAAAAGTAGGAGCCATGTACCGGGAACTTGCTTTAACAACCATTGATGAATTGAAAGCTGCTGCTGAACAGGGGCAGATTTCTGAATTAAAGGGGTTCGCAAAAAAAACGGAAGAATCCATTCTCAAAGGAATTGAACATCTGGCTGAAATGGGAAATCGGGCATTGCTTGCAGAAGCCAAAGCGCAGGTTGATTTCATTATTGAGGATTTAAGCCAACTTGATTCCGTTCAGAAAATTTCAGTCGCAGGGAGTTGTCGCAGAAGAAAAGAAACGGTTGGTGATTTGGACCTGTTGATTTCTTCTGATAATTCTGAAGAGGCAATGGAAACTTTGAAAGAACATCCGCTCGTCAGTGAAGTTCTTCAACAGGGAAAAACCAAGCAACGCGTTCGGCTGAATACGGGTTTGGAAATGGATTTACGAGTTGTCCCCGAGAATTCCTACGGTGCTGCAATGCAGTATTTTACAGGTTCAAAAGAACACAATATCGTCATGCGAAAAAAAGCTCAGGAACGGGGTTGGAAGCTGAATGAGTATGGTTTGTTTGAAGGTGAAAAACAGATTGCAGGAGATTCCGAAGAAGAAATCTATACTCAACTTGGACTGGAGTGGATTCCCCCTGAATTGCGAGAAGATCGTGGAGAATTTGAAGCTTCAGAAAAAGGAACATTGCCCAAGCTGATTGAGTTAAAAGATATTTGCGCTGATTTACACATGCACACAACCGCTTCCGATGGAACCGCTTCCATCAAAGAGATGGCAGAAGCAGCAAAAAAACTGGGTTGGAAATATATTTCCATCACAGATCATTCCAAAAGAGTGACGATGGCGAACGGGCTTGATGAAAAACGGTTACGAAAACATTGGGAGAACATCAGGAAGGTTCAGGAAGAGATTAAAGGGATTGATATCCTGTGCGGAATCGAGTGTGACATTCTGGAAGATGGAACGATGGATCTTTCCGAAGAAGTTTTATTGGAAGCAGATTGGGTTGTTGCTGTTCTTCATTACGGATTAAAGCAGCCGAAAGAAAAAATTAACCAAAGGCTGTTAAATGCAATCCGTTGTCCCGCTGTGACAGCGATTGGTCATCTCACCGGGCGATTGGTGAATCGACGAAAAGGGGCAGATATGGATATGGACGACATTTTCAAAGCTGCTTCTGATTATGGAGTGATGATGGAAATCAATGCTCATCCTAAAAGGCTTGATCTGAACGATTTGCACGCACGAAAAGCCAGGGATATGGGAATTCCGATCGTAATTAATACTGATGCCCATAGCACAAAAGGATTTGATGTGATGCAGTACGGCATTTTTCAGGCACGACGGGCAGGGCTTGAAAAAAAAGATGTCGCCAACACTCGCACACTGAAACAGTTCCGGAAAATGCTCCGTACTTCCCGGTAATGGATTGTGTTTTCACATTGGCTCAAATATATTGAAGGTTCAGAACAGTTTGAATTTTGAACAAATAAGATAAAAATCTCATCTTGATAAGAAAGAAGAAATAAAATGTTACGATCTCTGATTTTATGTGGAATGGTTCTTGGGTTTACCTCGGTTGGATTATTGGCAGAAGATAAAGAATCCAAGACAAAAGAAGTCAAAATTCGAGACCTGAAATTAAACGTGCCTGAATCCTGGAAATCTGAAACCCCCAAAAGCAGAATGAGGTTAGGCCAGATTAAAATTCCTGCAGTGAAAGGTGATAAAGAAGATGGCGAATTATTGATCTTCTCGTTTCCGGGTGGAGGAGGGGATAAAATTGCGAATATTAAACGCTGGATTGGAATGTTCGATGCGGAAGGACGAAAATCAAAAACAATGAAAGGTGTTTCGGAACAGGGCGAATATCTGATTGTGAATATTTCAGGAACCTACCAGAAATCTGTTGGTCCCCCTTTTCTCAGGCAAACAAAAACTGTCAAAAACGCCCGAATGCTTGGCGTGATTCTTAATATCAAAGACAAAGGTATTTATTTTTTGAAGTTCGCTGGTCCTGATAAAACCGTTCAGAAAAACTTGAAGGCCCTTAAAAAAGCATACGGAGCAGATGAAAAAACAGAGAAAGAAGTTGAAATCAAATAGTCGTTCAAAAGTCTGGTTTTCCCTGAAAAACGATTTCAATGAATTTGGCCTCTTTTTCTCTGAATTGAATAATTGGCCTGATAAATGAGGCCACTATTACGTAAACCTGTTTGAGTCAGGTCTTTTATTCTCTATGAATTCAGATATTATTAGAAACGATTAATCCATGTCTTTACATATAAAAGACTTGAAAAAGTCGTATCAGGAGCCGGATGGCAAACCCCTTCCCATTCTTGATATCGGTGAATTTCAGGTTAATAAAGGGGAACAGGTTGCCCTTCTTGGTTCAAGTGGTTGTGGAAAATCGACCCTGTTGAATATCATTGCAGGGATCAGTAAAGCTGATTCAGGTTCAATCAAAGTTGACGATATTGAACTGACTACTCTTTCGGAAGTGGTCCGGGATCGGTTCCGGGCTGACAGGATTGGTTTTGTGTTCCAGACATTCAACCTTCTCCCTGCTTTTTCTGCTTTGGAAAACGTCCTGCTTGGTATGAGTTTTTCCGGGAAAAAAGTTGACAAGGGAAGAGCTAAAGCCCTTCTGGATCAGGTCGGATTAGGGCATCGGCTTCACCACCATCCCCAGAAACTTTCTGTGGGGGAACAGCAGAGAGTTGCAGTCGCCCGAGCCATTGCAAACTCACCATCTCTTCTTCTTGCAGATGAGCCGACAGCAAATGTTGATTTCTCTAATCAGGATTTAATCCTGAAAACCATTCGGGAAACTTGTACTGAAAATAATGTTTCACTGTTAATGGTGAC
>JAJRVU010000419.1 GCA_024277145.1 Planctomycetota bacterium | reverse complement strand
CAGAGGAAGTTACCCTTTTAATAATTTCATCAGGCCTAGTTCCAAATTGAATTTTTTGAAAGGGTTGTATATACAGAAGAACCGAACAGATAAATAATGTAATTGTATTAAACACAAATACAAACAGAAAAACTGATGATAAACTTGAAGACTCGTGTAAAAAAAACGTTAAATAGAAAAGATAAATACTAGAGCAGAGGATTAATATGAATTTTAGCATTGAATCCAAAAAATGAATTCTGAAAACATCATAAATAATAATATTTTTAGGAATTGGTTTAAGTAGATCCGCCCCCATTCTTTTTAATTGAATTTTCCAGTTAACAAACACGGGAACTGCCATGAAAATAAATATCAACATTGACCCTTTTAAATAGATTTCACTTAAGTGCCATACGGTACTCTCAAAAAAACCAATCAGGTGCAAACCAGCGGTCAGTACTGCCCACTTGAAGCAATACGAAACCCCCATTTCGTCCTGAACGATTCCTGCTTTCCAGAGAGCCAATCGGTCATCATTACAAGATAAATTCCATGATTTTATAGATAGCTGGGATAAAAATTCATCTTGTCGCTTTTCCATTTCAGGAAAGTTGCTAGTTCTACCATCATCCAAATCATCTAATACAAGAAGTGCATTTTGATAACCTCGATCAGAACGAGTATTGAATAAGTCTTTTAACATCTCAGAGTATGCCCACAAGGTTAGTAAACCGAAAGCAACCGGGATCGGGAAGAGAATCTGATAACTATTCAGGTACCAGTAGTAAGAAATTTTGACGAAAGGATATTCATTTTTGAGATAATATATTGAAAAAATAGCTAACACGGCAACTGCAAAGGGAAAGCACCAGATGGCTGCAGTTTTACCTATAGTCCAGATGGCAATCAGGCTGTAGAGGGCAACGAATCCGAAAATAGGACCAATCCACATTCTTATTGGAATTCCATGAAAATAAGAACCAAATGCCATTAAGAGCAGGCTGAAAAACAGAACCATACAGGCAACAATCAAATGCTGTCTAAAATAACCGGGAACTAATTTGGAATGCCAATGAGAAAAATGCCCTAATAACTGAAGAACAATTATTGTGAATGTAGTATTAAGGAGTACGATATGAAAAAGCAATTCCCGACTCAGATCCTGTGCGACATCATTTGATACTTCACCAGTCAGTGAAAAATAACTCAGGAGTATATAAAAAGCAAAGTAGAACCACATTAACGGACGCGTGTAGTACGTCATCAAAACTGCTTTGATTTGTTTCTGTATTTTCTTGTTGGGTTTGGTTTTGTTCATCCCTTCGCCCCCCATTCCATGTTCTGCCAATGACCTTTAGCAAAATAGAGAAGCTTTAAGCCGTAAAGAATGAGTACGCCGGAAGTAATATAATAGAACTGAATAATAAAACCGTAATACTCAGAAATAATAAGGGCAAACGCGGAAAACATCAGAAGCATGTATCCTAAAGTATCCGTAAGTTCAACCACCTCACCCGATCCAACTAGCACCGTGAATTTGTCCAGTTTGATCCCTTCCGTTTTGATTTGCTGAGGCAATAGCCAGGCTGAGTAACAGTATGTGAAAAACTGAATACTAAAAAGAGCAACAATACACAGTGCCATCTTATAGTTCGTCGGGCTGGACATTAAAACAGCAACGGACCCGGCAATAAATAACAGGATCCCTTTAAAGAAATCACCCAGATATATCCAATAAAAATCATTGGAAATGGTTGTTCTGGAAAATGGTTTCAGGATTTCTGGTGGGTTGAGTTGAATCCTGCGAAGCCAAGTCTGGATGACAAATCTGGAATTAAACATACTGATGACAGATAAAATAAATAATATGAAATAATATGAACTTTCTTTCTTTTCTTGTATGAAAATAAAACAAGAGACCAATATTGATATTAGTATGAGAAACAAATAATTATTACTGAGTTTGTATTCATTGCCAGATTTCCACAGTCGATAACGATTTTGAATATTGTAGGAAGGAGCAGGAAGAAGGAATGGTGGAATCATCATCTTTAAGAATGATGGACGGTCAAACCGGTAATAAATTTTATTTTCTTCCAGTTCCTTTACTTCAGTGTCATTCATCGGAAAAGGACGTATTCCCAACTCATTGGCTTCTACAGGGTATACGAGCAAGCGTTTTACAATAACAAAAACCGAAAGGAACCCAGTCGCAATAGGTAACAGAAAATAATAATTTGGTTCTTTCAAATACCATCGGAAGAATTGAAAATTGCTAAAAATCTCTTCTGACGAAAATCGAACGAAAAGAAATTTCAAGGAAAAATACAGTATTACTAGAATTAGATAGCTTCTGGAAAAATGACTCATAAAGAATTCCCGTTTCGGCAACTTTAAAAGCAGGAAAACCGTAATCAAGCCCATATTAATACTGAAAGCATTATACCAGGTGATTCCGATTCGTGTGAGACAGATAAGAAAAAACAATGCAACCGGCAACTGTATCAACGCTGCTAATTTCAAGTGAATCGAATGGTGTTGGGGGACTAATCTTGAATGTGGAATGGAAAATATATTAGCCAGAGATTTGAAATGAGAAATTGCAAAGGCACTATAAAATACTACAAATATAATTAAATTCCAAAAACCATTTCCTTGGAAAATATTTCTGGTTGAAATTTCTTCAAGAATATTGATAGGCGTGTATGGGAATAACCATGCTGCAATTAATAAATAGAAAACGACTAGCACTATCTTTGCGCCATCAGAACCGCCATCATACGCTGAAATGGCTGCTTTGAATTGTTCCCGTGTTTTCTTGTTCGGCTTGGTTTCGTTCATCCCTTCGCCCCCCATTCCATGTTCTGCCAACGGTGGTAGGCGAAATAGATAATCACCGCTGAAAGTGTGATGAGAGTGAATGAAATTAAGACAATGAAAAATGGAGCCAAGCCGACATGAAGCTCATTCAAATTAATCAAACTCACGGCGATAACTTCCAGCAACAGAACAAGTCCGTACAAGAAAATTCGATATTTACTTTTTATCCAGTAGATGGATATTGATTTTGGAAAGAGTAATAAACTGAAGCTCAATAGAACGACTGACAAATAAGTCGCAATAGAAATGTTCTGCACCCGCCAGAAAACCATGACCGTGATGACAATTGAATCGATGAATATTGAGACCACAGATTTACTGCAAAAAAGAAATAATAAATCTTGAACAATGATTTTTTTATCAAACGGTTTAATAAAAGATAACGTGCTTTTTTCTATTTGGCTGTAGAGAGATTGAGATTGATGAGCATAACGGACAATTATTAAATTAAGGATAAATGGAAATAACATAGTTGTCTGCAATACCTTATTTCCTACATTTGAATTCCTGACAGGGAATACAAACTCAACCATAATGAGATACATCACCAGGAACATGAATCCGAAAAACTTCGGTGAAGGCGGGCTGCCGATTTTCCAAAGCTGGATGCGATATTTCCATCGCGATAGATCAAGGTTGACTGGTATCGAAAATTTGTGCTCGTTTGAAAACCCAAAAAATGTTTTTTTCGTTTGGTTCGTTTGATTCTTTTTATTCAACGATTTTATCAAATTATAATAGGAACTAAAGTCGAGATTCGATTCTTTTAATAGGACATAATTTTCTGCAGACGAAACGGCTTTACCTGCGAAATAAAGGCTGATGCATCCTGTAATGATCAGAAAATAAGGAAACAGGAACGAGTCAATAAAATACCAATGAAGCCCGCCTTCAAGACCATTTTCAAATATCCGACCTTTTGGTAAAAAAGAAAACAGAATATATGGAAGAAAAATGATTGCAGAAAGATATAAAGGAAAATGAGTTTGAAATTTTTTATCTAACATAAAGCAGGAATAAATCATAAGGATTCCTGAAATAAACCCTAAGCTTTTATCAATTGAGACTCCTGCGGCCCATAGGGGAAAAGAAAAAATAAACACTATCATTAAAACTGAATAGCCGGCTACAGAGAGGTGGTTACCTCTGTATTGAGGATAAATTCTAGATTGAGGTAGTGAGAATTGAATTTTGATTTGAAAGAAGAGTAAAACAAAAACGATTGTAAAATATATTTCTATCATTATTAATTGTCCCATAATATTTTGAATGGAACGATTTTGAATATGTAAATTTTCGGCTGTATACAGCATCACAGACGATAGAATGACTGCCAGTAGGCATATTCCTATCACAACCAAAATCAGCGGGCGTGTGTAGTACGTCATCAGTACCGCTTTAATTTGTTTCCAATTGTTGTTATTCATAAGTCTGCTCGATAAAAATATCACTTCTAAATTTATTTCAAAACTCTCTGATACGTATCCGGGTGACTTGTTCAATATTTTAGTAACAAGCACAACCGAGTTTTGAAGCCTGACCAAATCAGTTAGAATGAAGTTCCAGAAAAATCTCTTCCAGATTCAAATCTTCAACTGTAACCTCTGCGTTGAGTGAGCTTTTTGCTTTCGCAATGGTCTCTTCATTAATTTCAGAAACCGTCAAGACAGCGTTGTTGCCATTGATTTCCTTCTTTAAGACAGACGGAATTCCAAGGTCATTCGGCAGCGAAGAATCCGAACTGATTCGAAGCCTTTTTACACGGTCTTTCAGATGGTCCAGCTCTTCATGGATTGTGATTTCTCCATCTTTCATGATGGCAACATGGGAGGCAACCCGTTCCAGATCAGAAGTAATATGAGTCGAAAACAGGATCGTCTGTTCTCTATCCTGAATTAATTCGAGAAGTGATTTCAGGAATTCCCGCCGAGCATGCGGATCAAGGCTGGCAACCGGTTCATCCAGAATTAAAAGTTTCGGGCGATGTCCCAGCGCAAGAACCAACGCCAATTTTTGCAACTCCCCCGGCGAAAGAGTGGAAACCCGTTGGTACATTGGAATCTCCCATCGTTCCACAAGGCTGTAAACCCATTTCTGGTCCCAGTCTCGATAAAACGCACCTGTATACTGAATGACCTGATTCGATTTCATCCAGGGGTACAACTGAATTTCCTGTGGGACATAACCGAGATTTTCTTTTGTTTCTCCGCTGAGCGTCCAGGCATCGTCCCCCATAATAATTGCAGCGCCGGAATCAACGCGAAGAAGACCGAGCAGGCATTTGATGAAAGTTGATTTCCCGGCTCCGTTCAAGCCGAGGAGACCCACGATTGTGTTTTCCTGTATTTTTAAATTGACTCCTTTGAGAATTCTGTTCTGTTTAAACGCTTTATAAACAGAGTCAGCTTCAATGATCGGTTGATTCATGGTTTGGATTCCTTAAGCATTTTTTTTACGAGATTAAGAATTTGTTCGTCCGTGAGATTAAGCTGCTTACCTCGATTGATAAGCGGTTTAACAGAATTCCGTAACTGCTTTTGTCGTTCGGAGACCGTTCCAACTGGCTTGGATTCTTTCACCATCATGCCTTTGCCCCGGCTTCGCTGAAGAATCCCCTCAGCTTCCAGCTTGGAATAGGCTTTTGAAACAGTCATCATATTGATTTCGAGAGTGCTCGAAAGCAGGCGCACGCTCGGCAGAGTGTCGCCCGTTGAGAGACGACCACTGCTGATCAGGGTTTTCACCTGATCCATAATTTGCCTGTAAATGGGAACCCCGGATGAGGGATTCACTGAAAATAACGACTCTGCATTGTGCATAGGTGTATTATTACTGCTATACACTTAAGAGGTCAAGAGAAATTAGCAGGATTTGTTGAATTCATCTTGAATGGATTCGCTTTTTGCATAAATTTAAACTACAATTTCTACCGTTCTTTAATTAGAAATATTTTTGATTCTGCTTAATAAACAGCTTTAACAATTCATTTCAGAACCATGTTTTATTGAAATTTATACTTTTGTATCATTATTATGAAAGCTGTGAATTGATGACCGAAACTTCTAATGAAAAATCAAAAACTCCGGCAGCAAAACAGGCAGCATTGGTGAGCTTGCTTACACCTTTTATTGCAATGTTTTTGACGAGTTATCTTAAAACAAATGCTAAACATAGCGGGGAAGAATTAGCGCCTTTTGCAAAAATAATTATGGGGTATTGTAGTGTGACTTTAATCACAGTTGGCTTTATTTGCGGAATAGTAGGAATGCTTGGAATCAAAAAACATGGCAGTAAAGAAATTCTGGGCAAATCTATAATAGGAATATTTCTCAATGGAATAATCCTTGTCTCTCTTGCTTATGTTTTTATTAATGGGCCACCGAGATAGATTTGGATTAAGAAAAAAGAATTAGCAAACATCCTGTTTGATATTTTCTTAGCAATATTTAATCGTGCATTTTTGGTTAATGAAAATCCTGATTTCTAAACTGTTTTTAAAGGGAAGATACTGAAGTGAATGACTCTACAATAGAAGAATCACCAGGAAATTGGGTGATAAAGAACGCAGCAACATTAAGCCTGGTCTTTTATATGTTTTCAATTGTATGTAAAGTATTTGATCACCCGAATGGAATTGTAAGCTCCAAGTATACTTTAATTCTCTTTTCTATTTGTAGTCTGATTTTTTTAATCTTAGGTATTATATCCGCATTAATAAGTATTTATGATTGCGAAAAATCTGGGCGTAAATTTTTGCTTAAAGCACTAATAGGATTGCTTTTGAATTGTTTGTCTTTAATTGGAACTATAAGTGAATATCATAATGCTGGAAAAGCAATCATTGAATTGCAAAAAGAGAAAGAATTGATAAAGACTACACAATTCACAGTTTCTATGCCAGCAGGCTACGTTTATGTGCCACCTAGAACTCACTCCTATGTTAAAAAAACACCCATAGCTGCGCGTTGTATACTTATAAAACTCAATGAAAAAATCAAGAAGAATGAGGACCTTAGTAAACTCGTTAAAAATAACGGTAACATGAAAATGGAAAGGGTAAGTTGGAAAAATCACAAAATAAGTATGGTTAGAACTATATCAGGCATAGGCCAATCCAGAACTCTTGTTTTTGATGTAATTGTGCCTATTATTCCCAAAGCATATCAGGTCAAATTAGTTGGCAATGTTAAGCATGAAAACGAGTTGAGGGCCGATCTCAAAGAAATTATGAAAGGTATTGATGGGCCAACCAATTGGTAAATTCATCCGCATGCAATAATTGATTTGTGTTAATTTGTGGTTAAATATAATATACAGAACGAAATTATTATCATTAAGGATTAAAGATTGAACGTTTTTGTCTGGGAATATCTTTCAAGCGGAGCATATGGCGAGGAACTGCTGCCTGTCTCTTTGTTAAGAGAAGGGCAGGCGATGCTGATTGCTTCAGTCCATGATTTCTGTAAGGCTAAAAACTGTGTTGTCTCCACGACTTGGGATAAGCGATTGGGGAAAGTCAGTCTTCCTGAAAATATAACGAATCAGGTTGAAGTCCATTCTACATCCTGCGTTACAGACGAAAAAATATTATTTGAAAGGTGTTGTAAGGAAGCGGATTATGTTTTTTTGGTGGCACCGGAATTTGACCAGATATTGTTAAACAGAGTTTCAGAAGCCAGAAAACATTGCAATAACGTATTACTTTCATCACATGAAATGATTGAGCTTTGCGGTGATAAATTCAAGACTGCAAAATGGTTAGAATCGATTGGAATTCCGGTTATCAAAACAAGCAGGTTCAATTTTCAAAAGCTTTTTGATAAAAACGATTTCCCGCTGGTGATCAAACCGTCCGATGGTGTTGGATCTACCAATACGTTCTTGATTCAAAATCAAAAGCAGCTTGAAGAACTAATGAAATCACAGCCAGTATTAAAAAATGATACTATAAACTGGGTTTGGCAACCTTATATTAAAGGGAAATCATTTTCCATTGCAGCAATAAGGGCGAATACTCATGATCAATTTCAACTGTTTCCGGTTGCACATCAGGACATCAGCAATAACGGTTTTTTTCAGTATGCTGGTGGCACCATTCCTTTCGAGAAAACAGGTTCGTTCGAAATGAAAGCCATCACAGAAAATATATTGAAACGAATGCCTGACCTGAAAGGTTATATCGGTTTTGATTTTATTGTTCCTGATAATAAGAAATCGGAACCTGTTTTGTTGGAAATTAACCCGCGATTGACAACCAGTTTTATCGGGTATACTGAATTGACGAAAGAATCCATTTTAGGAAAACTTATTGAAAATCAATCAAGTTTTACACCTATCGAATGGAATGGGACTATCGTTGAGTTTACCTCGGGTGGAGAAATCGTTTCCCTGAAACAACTTGAATATAAGAATTGATAAAATCGCGATGCATGTAATCGGCCTGGATATTGGTGGTGCCAACTTAAAAGCAGCTTCGACAGAAAACCATTCTGTTTCCATTCCGTTTCCCATTTGGAAAGAGCCTGGAAAACTCGAAAACAGACTTCGTGAGCTTCTTTTCGATTTTAAGAAGCCGGATTGTTATGCGGTGACAATGACGGCTGAACTGGCTGATTGTTTTCAAACAAAAAGCGAAGGGGTGAACTTCATTCTTGATTCCATTGAAAAAATGGCAGGAGGAATCCCGGTTCAGGTCTGGCAAACGGGGGCTGAATTTGTTCCTGCAAATGTTGCACGCGATATCCCTTTGTTGGTGGCTGCATCCAATTGGCATGCATTAAGCACATGGGTAGGCAGGCTGGCAACTGACGGGAATGCACTCATGATTGATATCGGCTCAACGACGACTGACCTCATCCTTTTAAATAATGGAGTTCCTGTCCCTACTGGAATGACTGATCCTGAAAGGCTTTCTACAGGTGAATTAGTTTATACCGGAGTGAAGCGAACTCCCCTTTGTGCACTTTCTTCCAGCTTACCAATTGGAGAAAATATCTATCGACTGTCGGCTGAACTATTTGCAACAACTTATGATGTCTACCTTCTTCTTAAACAGATTAAAGAAGATGAGACTTGTTTTGAAACAGCTAATGGAAAATCAGCCAATGTTGAAAATGCGTATGACCGCTTGGCGAGAATGCTTTGTGCAGATCGAACGGAATTTACTATTGATCAAATCAGAGAAGCATCTGAATATTTTCATCAATGCCAGAAAAAACAAATCCTTGATGCAATTGATCAGGTATTAAAAGATCAATCAATCAATCAAATTCAGTCCGTGATTGGTTCAGGTGAAGGGGAGTTTCTGGTTGATGAAATCGTCTCTTCACATCCATTACTGAAAGAAGCTTCGTATACGAAGTTATCGAAAATCATTACGGGAGAAGCTTCTCAAGCTGCTTGTGCTTATGCAGTCTCCCGGCTGGCAGCGGAACGTGTGTTGGTTTAGCGAAGTTGTATCACTCGTGCTTTCGTAATATTTTGTGAAATAACTCAATTATTTTCATCCTTTATTATTGATGATTAAAACCGGCAGTTGATCAAATTACAGTCGATTTAATTATTTATAAGTCCTCTGCTTAAAAAGTGTTAAACCTGTTTAAAAAAAGGTAAGATCATCTTGCTTCTTATGATTATTGTTCGAGTTGCGCATATTGTATGGTTATGAATTTGAGGTGAACCACTTCATTTATTTTGGGCGGAATAAAAGAGAATTGGACTCAGGCTTATTCCTGACGTATATTCTGCCGAAGTAAAGATACAAGCCTTTACATGATTGGAGCTTTACGCCTGTTTCATGGACAGAAAATTGTAAATCGTTCATAGAATCGAATCTTGAATATTTTACAATTTGACTGAAGCATTTTTTCGATCATAAAAATCAATTTACTTCATGAAATTCTTTAGCCAGTATAATTTGAAATCAGAGGAGTTACATTCAGATGAGTGAAGTCGGACACAACACGGATGTGCCTGAATTTATCGTGACTACTGAAGGTGAAGTTTTAGGACAAGACACACCAGAAAATCGTGAAATCGTAAGACGGATTCACGCTTGCGTTAATGCCTGTCAGGATATCTCGACAGAAGAACTTGAAAATGGCATTCTTGCTGATATGCGACAAGTTCTTTCAGAAGTGGTTCCTTTCATTGCAGGAAACAACTTGGAGAAAAGTGAAGCTGATAATGATGTTGAAGACTTAAATCCGCATTACGGTCAATCCGTTTCAGAATTTGCAGAACAGAAACAGAAACTGTTCGGCTAATCTGATAATCTGAATCGCAGGTTAATTTATTGCTACCATTCAGGATATGGGGATCACTGTTCTTTTTTGAAGTGAATCCCTGATGGTATTGAGAATTCTTACAACCAATAATGCTCTGTTTGAATCTTGAGAGATCTCGTGAGCATTCCTGGTAAATGAATATTCGGAATTCTCTTCCGGGAGATCGGGAAACAGTTTCGAAGCAGGTTGAGAGTATATTTCCTCTTCATCCGTTCGCAGGTAAATCTTTTCTTCAAAGTAACCTCCGTTTGCGCCTTCAACTTTCCAGAATGGTTTGAATGGAACAGAACTGTTTCTGTTTATTTGGATTTGACCAATGCTGTTTGTTTCAGAGAAGAGCATTATGGTTAATTGGTTAGCCGGAAATTCATCTGTCAGTTGATCACTGGAAGCTGCAAATACCGAAACAGGCTTGACGGATAATAGTTGCAGAAACTGATCAAGGTAAAGAGAAGTCATTTCAAACAGTTGCGCAGAATGATTGTTTTTTCCAATCAGCTTTGACCCAGCACTCGAGATTTCTGCGTAAAGCGATTTTCCAAAAGTTCCTGCATCGACGGCTTGTTGTGCATAAAAATAATCCGTCTGATCAAACTGGTTTGGAAGCATCCTCAGTTGTTGCTTTTCAGAATCACTGAATGCGTTGATTTTTTCAACTTCTTCCCGTGAAAAACAAACAGGATGTTCAACACAAACAGTTTTTCCCGCTTTAATCAAAGCCGTGAATTGTTCAAAATGAAAATTTGTCGGGCTGCAAAGCAGAACCGTTTCCAGATCAGGATTACTGACGAATGAGTCCCAATCTTCAGAAGGCTTAAGATGATTTGAACCAATATTAATGGATTGATCAAACCCAGGATCCCAATAGGTGAGAAACTCACAATCAAGTTTTGACATGCAAAGACGTTCCAGATGAAAACGCCCCATTCGCCCAATACCGATTATCCCAATTTTCACTTTGACTCTCTGTTATTCGGGCAGAAGGAATTTTTCAAGACGGTCAAATCCGGCTTCGATTGTTTTTAAATCTGTAGCAAAAGAAAGACGAACGTATCCGGGAGCACCGAATGCATCCCCTGTCACCAACGCAACATGTGCTTGCTCCAGAAGGGCGGAACAAAATTCAGTCGAATTCTTAACGGTCACCCCACCTTGTAATAACTTGTTGAAGTAGTGACTCACATTGAAAAATGCGTAAAACGCTCCGCCCGGGGTTGCTAATGAAATATCAGGAATTTTAGAAAGTCGGCTGAGTACATATTCACGTCTTTCAACAAATGCTTTCAGCATATCCGTCACACATTCCTGCGGACCATTCAAAGCAGCGATTGCAGCAAACTGGCTGACACTACAGGGATTAGAAGTTTCCTGAGATTGAAGTTTTGTCATCGCAGCAGTTAATTCAGCAGATGCCATCGTCCAGCCAATTCTCCAACCTGTCATGGCATAAGCTTTACTCACTCCACTGACGATGATCGTGATATTTTTGACATCCTCACCGAAAGAGGCAAAACTCCTGAATTCGGAACCTTCATAAACCAGTTTTTCATAAATTTCATCTGAAAGAACTAGAATGTTTTTCTCGACGGCTACTCGTGCCAATGCTTCAATCATTTCAACAGGATAACATGCCCCTGTTGGGTTGCAGGGATTGTTTAACATCATAAGTTTTGTTTTAGAAGTGATGGCATCACGGAATTGATCAGCACTTAAACAGAAACCGCTTTCTTCCGATGTGGAAACAATAACTGGAGTCGCACCGGTCAGTTCCACCAATGCACTGTAACTAACCCAATAGGGAGCAGGAATGATGACTTCATCTCCCGGACCACAAAGAGCAGTCAGAACATTATGAATGGAATGTTTTGCACCGTTGGAGACAGCGATTTCGTTGGCTGCATATTTCACGCCATGATCACGTTCATAGGCATCACAGATGGCCTGTTTCAGATCAGGAATTCCAGTAGCAGGAGTGTAATGAGTATGACCTGCATCCATTGCTTCTTTGGCTGCTTCACGAATATGTTCAGGAGTTATGAAATCTGGCTCGCCTAAAGTAAATTCGTAAACTTTTACGCCTGTGCTTTTGAGTTCTTTTGCTTTGGCAGCTGCTGCAATGGTGGCGGATGGTTTCAGTTTTTGAACGGTAGCTGATAATTCCATGAGATTCAATTTTTTTCTTTTGTAGTAGACAATGTCTAGAAATAATGTAGAACGTGATGCACTGCATATATAGTCGAGCTAACTCTTAAACCTTCACCATCAATTGTAGAATCGCTCTAAAAACCGAATTGATGAACGAAGATAACTCCGAATTGACTCAATTTAAAGGTTCAAGAAAATAACAAAATGACCTGTTGGTCTCGATTAAATGCGATTGTTTCTCTCATCCGTTCAATCGTCAAGTCTGCTGGGAGAGCCTTACGAGACAATTTAAGAGAAAGTCACATACGAATCGTTGTTTTCTGTATTTTCGTGACAATTTTGGGAATTCCCTTGAACAAAGAGGCTAAAACTGGTTTCAGGTTCGATAAAAAAAGTGGAAATATCAGTAAAATCAAAAGAATTACCGTGGCTTGGATCAATTTACTCTTCGGCCTTCATTTGTAGAAGTTCCAGCAAAGACTTTGCTTAATTTGCTTGATATACTGAACCATTATGACAGGTAACTCATTCGGACAGGCATTTCGTATTACAACCGCTGGTGAAAGCCACGGGCCGGGAAACGTAGTGATTATTGATGGCGTTCCCCCGGGAATTCCGTTATGCGCGGAGGATCTGGAAACAGATATGAACCGCCGACGTCCCGGGCAAAGTGCCATTGTGACTCAGCGAAATGAATCGGATCAGGCAGAAATTCTCTCCGGCGTTTTTGATGGTAAAACAACGGGAACAAGCCTCGCAATTTTGATTCGAAATCAGGACCAACGAAGTAAAGACTATTCTGAGATCAGTGAAAAATATCGTCCCGGCCATGCGGATTTCACATACGATGCCAAATATGGATTTCGAGATTACCGTGGTGGAGGACGAGCAAGTGCACGCGAAACAACTTCACGAGTGGCTGCAGGTGTCATCGCTAAAAAAATTATAGATGAAGCTTTCGGCGGACAAGTTGTAGGATACGTTTGTCAGGTGGGTGACATCAAAGCAAATATTCCCAAGCCGGAAGATGTACTACTGCATCAAGTCGAAAACCGAAGCGATGGCTCCCCCAATATTGTTCGGTGTCCCGATGAAGCCACAGCGGATAAAATGATTGAATTGATCGAAGCAGTTCGCAAAGAAGGTGATTCCATTGGAGGTGCTTCAGAAATTGTTGCTACCGGTGTTCCTGCTGGCTTGGGCGAACCTGTTTTTGACAAACTCAAAGCGGATCTGGCGAAAGCTCTTTTCAGTATCCCTGCAGTGATGGGCGTGGAATATGGAATTGGGTTTGGTTGTGTCACATTAAAAGGGAGTGAAAATAATGATGAATTTATTCCCACCGATGATGAACCACCCGTTTCAACAAAAACAAACAGGCATGGTGGGATGCTT
>JAJRVU010000418.1 GCA_024277145.1 Planctomycetota bacterium | reverse complement strand
TCCGATCTTATTGAATATGTAATCAGGCAACCCGAAATTTCAGGAGCAAATTTCGTTTTAAGAAGATTCAAACAGAGTTTGATAAGGATATCACTTTTTGTTTACATGATGAAATCAACAGGCAATAAAAATGAGTATTGGACCAATATTACCCGGTAGAATTCCTTCCTCTCTTTCGAGTGGAAGAATCATTGGAAACCTGAATAAAGCAAATTATGCGATGGTTTTCCTCCAGGATCAGATTGCTACCGGAAACAAGTTTTTTCTCCCCAGTGAATCTCCTTCCGATGCTGTCAGTACAATTTCCCTGCAACGTTTAATTGAACGTAAATCTCAAATGCAGAATAACGTTCGTGATAATCAGGTCTTGCTGGATCAAACGGAACAGTCCATTGCCTCCGTAGCAGAAACTTTGAACCGAGCGAACACGTTTGTTCTAGGTGCCATTGGTGATTCTGCAACAGATGCAGAAAGAACTGCAATGGCGACAGAGGTTTCTACCCTTATCCAATCTTTAATAGCCGTGGGAAATTCAAACTATCAGGGGCGGTTTCTTTTTGGTGGATCAGAAAGTATCGAGCCTCCTTTTGAAGCAGTGGATGGCGGGTTTGTCCGGTACAATGGCGACAAAACAGAAATCAACGCATTTGTCAACTTCAGTTTTTTGCTTCCCAATAATATTAATGGTGCAGATGCTTTTAATGCGCTGTCTCCATCAGTTAGCACGGATACTGATCCTGCATTAACACTTCAAACAAAAATTTCTGATTTACATAACGGCTCGGGAGTCAATCTGGGATCAATTCAGGTTGCCATCACCGGTCCTCCATCTCAAACAGAAACCATTGACCTGACCAACGCAGAAACCATCAACGATATCAAAATTATTATCGAAGATGCTTTTTCAGGGGCGTTACCTAATATTACGGTTGATATCGATCCGGGTAGTAATAACGGAATTCGAATTACTCCTTCAGCTGGAACTGTTGCAGTCACAGATCAGGAAGGCTCTCGGGCTGCATTTGGTTTGGGAATTGAAAGCACTGCAGCTGCTGTGGTGAATGGGACGGATATAGACCCACAAATTACATTGAAAACAAATCTGGCAGATTTGAATAATGGAGCAGGTATTGGAGCAACTGCAGGAAACGGACTTAAAATTACCAATGGTTTGAAATCGCAAGTGGTTGATATCTCCTCTGCAACAACAGTGGAAGACCTGTTTAATGTTCTTGAGGCGGCTGACTTGGATCTGTATATTGATTTGAATGACGATAGAACAGGTATCTCGATTTCCTCAAGATTAAGTGGAGCTGATTTTTCTATTGGTGAAAATAACGGAACCAATGCAACTGGGCTCGGAATTCGAACATACTCCGGAAACACAGTTCTGGCTGACCTGAATTTAGGGCAGGGAGCTGATGTGGATGGTGATGAAGATCTGGAACTGACTTTAAGTGATGGAACTGCAATTTCCATTGATCTTGCTGGTGCCAAAACGATTCAGGATGTGATTGATGCAATAACTGCATCGGATCCGAATATTACTGCATCACTCAATACTGTCGGAAATGGAATCACATTGACCGATGCATCAGGCGGTGCTTCCGCATGGGGAATTCAGGAAAACAATCTATCTGTTGCTTTGGGATTGGATAATGCAACCGTTCCTGCAGGAAATACTCTCGTCGGGGAAGATAACAATCCTTTGCAGGCACAGGGGGGATTTGCTTTACTCACTCGCTTGCAATCCGCTTTACTCAATGGTGATGACGCAGAATTAAATCTATTAGGAGGAGCATTCACTGCTGAGATTGAAAGATTCAGTCTTGTCAGAACAGAACTCGGTGGTCGATCAAAAGTGATTGCTGAAACTTCTGAACGTCTCAAAGATGATCAGGTTTCTTTAAATGCACAGCTATCAGATGTGTATCATGTGGATCTGACAGAAGCTGCAACCCGGCTGACACAATTGAACGCAACCATTCAGGCAACTTTACAGGTCGCTTCCATTACCCTGAACTTGAGCATTTTCAATTTTCTATAAGAGATGAAATTAGTGCATTTCTAGACATTGTCTAGTCTGCAACGGGCAGGCAGATTCTCTGGGCAGAAATCGAACTCAATTGTTCCAGTTCCTTGTCTGCTGAAATCAGGTTGCCTCTGGATGTGCGATGAGTCATCACTACAAGAGGAACTTGCACTGCAGACGATTTATTTGAAGCGACATTATCTTCAGAAGATTCATGCTGAATGATGGAAGCCAGGCTGATATCATTGTTTCCCAGGATCGCTGCAATATCTGCAAAAACATGTGGTTTGTCTTCAATGTGGAATCTGAGATAGTATCTGCTTGTAATGTTATCAGCAGCACAGACAGGAAGTGGTTTCTGCTTCTGCCATAGATCAAGTTGATCAAACCCAAGCTGGGCGCGACCGATTGCGATGTCAATAATATCAGAAACCACAGCGGAGGCAGTAGGCATCTGACCCGCTCCTGCACCAGAGTACCAGGTTTTACCAACTGCATCACCTTCCATTGCAACCATGTTGAAGGCACCATCGACAGCCGCTAATGGGCGATCTTTTTTGACCAGTGTTGGCTGGACATGTAGTTCCAGTTCATTATTAATCAATTTAGAAACGGCCAGCAGCTTGATTTTATAACCCAGTTCGTCGGCATATTCCAAATCTTCAAGGTTCAGGTTATCGATTCCAGATCGAGTGAATTGTTCAAGATTCACTTTTGTTCCAAAGGCAAGCTGAGTCAGGATGACCAGTTTTTGTGCTGCATCCGTTCCATCAACATCCATTGCCGGATCAGCTTCTGCATAACCCAATTCCTGTGCCTGTTTCAGAACGTCTTCATAAGTCCGTTTTTTATCAAGCATTTCGGTGAGAATAAAGTTGCTGGTCCCGTTTAGAATTGCTTCGATCGAAACAATCTGGTTGGCTGTCATTGACTGACCCAATGCATGAATGATTGGGATCCCTCCTGCAACAGCTGCTTCAAATGCAATACAACGGTTCTGCTTCCGGGCTTCCTGGAAAAGTTCATCTCCATGCTCACATAATAATGCCTTGTTCGCAGTGACAACATTTTTTCCAGCTTTTAATAAAGAAAGCATGATTTTCCGGGCAGGATCAATTCCCCCCATCAACTGAACTGCAAGATCAATTTCGTCGTCTTCTATGACCGATTGGACATCGTCACTCAAAACAGACTCAGGAAGCGTAATATCTCTTGGGCGGGAAATATCTCGAACAATCGCTTTTTTCAGTTCAATGGGTCGACCAGCCTGACGAATCATCCGATCAGGATGCTCCAGCAGGATTTTGGCAACACCTGTCCCTACGGTTCCGAGGCCAATAATTGCTACTCTCAGTGGTGTCATATTCATTATTCCGTGGTTAGAAAATCTAATTTTATATGTGAAAACGGACTTTCAATCCATTTTGTCTATCTGCCGTCTTGTATATCTGGCAGTATCGCTTTAAATCCTAATGGTATAAAGATTTTCAAGAAATTACACGCCCGTCATTTGCGGTAAATGTTTCATCTTCTATAATTGATTGAACCTGTGGAAGCTGAAAAGCTCGTTTTGACGTTTTCTAAGAAAATATCCACCCGTTTTGATCTCTTCAATCAGGTTTGGCCTTAGTCTTATCATTATTGATAAGAGTATGAATTTAATGAGGTTATGAATTAAAATTGGTTCTCGGGTAATCCCATAATCAATGGATTTAAGACGAATTTCTTAACTTCCATCAATATGAACAAATTCAGAATATTTGAACACTTTACGCTAGTGTAACGTTACAAAATAGTTGAATTTGTAGGGTCTGCTGTGCAGACCAGGAATTATATTTAAAATAGATTGATCTCAGTTGTGCGCATCGGTGCCGTTAATTATCTCAATTCCAAACCTCTCATTGAAGCTCTGGATGAACTGCTCCCCAATGATGAGTTGATTCTGGATTACCCTAGTCGATTGGCGGATGATCTGGAATCAGGATTGTTGGATGTCGCTTTGATTCCATCGGTTGAATTTCTGAGAAATCCGGAATACCAGATTGTCTCCGACTCCTGTGTGGCAACACATGGACCAGTTTTAAGCGTCAAGCTTTTCAGTCGGGTTCCGATGGGGGAAATTAAAACTCTGGCTCTTGATGAAGGTTCCCGGACAAGTGCCATTCTTAGCCGAATCATGCTAAGTCAGCGTTGTGGTGTTATCCCTCAGTTGGAACCGTTGCCTCTGGAAAAAAACTGTGAGAACACTGAAGCAGATGCAGTCCTTTTAATTGGCGATCGTGCAATCCATTCCCCTCCGGGAGATTTTGTAGACGCTTGGGATCTCGGCGAAGAATGGTTGGACTGGACCGGACTTCCTTTTGTTTTTGCAGTCTGGGCAGCCAGAAAGGGAACCGACTTAAACGGAGTTGAAGAGGCGATCTGCAAGGCAAGAGACTTAGGAATTCAACGACTGAAGGAAATTGCCACTCGTGAAGCTCCTATATTAGGGCTTGAATTTGAGACGGCTCATGATTATCTGGAAAAAAATCTCTATTTTTCTATTGGATCAGCTGAGAAAAATGGATTAAAATTGTACCAGAAACTAGCATTGGAAATGGGGCTGATTCAGGAAAGGGTAGATCTTGTCTTCCGAAATTGCACACATATTGGATAAAGCTGTCGCAGGGGAACGTTTGACATTCGATGAAGGTGTCCAACTCATCCACTCTCATGACATTACCGCACTTGGAAAAGCAGCAGATGCTGTTTCGAAAAGAATGCACCCGGAACCGTACCGCACATATAATATTGATCGAAATATCAATTATTCGAATGCCTGTACCGCGGTTTGTAATTTCTGCGCATTCTATCGACCACCCAACCATGATGAAGTTTATGTTCTGGATCGGGATGTCCTTCTGAAGAAAATTGAAGAGACCGTTCAGATGGGGGGAAACCAAATCCTCATGCAAGGTGGTTTGCATCATAAACTGAAACTCGATTGGTACGAGGAAATGCTTCGGGATATCAAAGCTCATTTTCCTCAGGTCAATATTCATGGATTCAGCCCCCCGGAAATTCATCACTTTGCCAAGCTGAATAAAATGTCTCTGAAAGATGTTCTCACCCGTTTGAGAGAAGCGGGGCTGGGATCAATTCCCGGTGGAGGGGCAGAAATTCTGGTTGATCGTGTTCGCAAAGAAATTACACGAGGGAAAGCATTAACGGAAGAGTGGCTGAATGTCATGCGTGTCTGGCATCAAATGGGAGGAAAGTCGACAGCAACAATGATGTTCGGTCATGTGGAAACTTTGGAAGAACGGATTGAACATTTTGATCGTCTGAGAGATCTGCAGGATGAAACCAATGGCTTCACAGCTTTCATCAGTTGGACAATGCAATCAGAAAATACGGATATGTCCGACGTTCCTATGGTAGGCGCTTTTGAGTATCTGAAAACTCTGGCTGTCAGCAGATTATACCTCGATAATTTTCAGAATATTCAGACAAGCTGGGTGACACAGGGAGAAAAAATTGGCCAGATGGGGCTTTGCTTCGGGGCGAATGACATGGGAAGCCTGATGATCGAAGAGAATGTCGTTTCTCAGGCAGGAACTTCAAATTACCTATCTCTCGAAACAATCAGGCATTGCATCACAGAAGCGGGCTATATTCCCCGCCAGCGGAATGTGTATTACGAATATGTCGACGAAATCGAATTTAAGGAATTAGAAGCTCATAACGATTCCCCCGAATTCTACTCGCTAAACTAT
>JAJRVU010000417.1 GCA_024277145.1 Planctomycetota bacterium | reverse complement strand
TCTCGAAATGAGAAAACTGGCAAGACAAATTCCAATTGCAGAAGATGTCCGTCAGTATGCCATTGATATTGTCCTTGCAACTCACCCGGATAATGAACTTGCTTCTGACCATGTCAAACGATATGTCCGTTATGGTGCCAGTCCACGTGGGGCTCAATCCCTCATTCTGGGTGGAAAAATCAATGCTATTCTGGATGAACGGTATCACGTTTCAAAAGAAGACCTTAAATCTATGGCTCATGGCACGTTAAGGCATCGGCTAATCCTGAATTTTGAAGGACAGGCAGAGCATATCAAGCCTGATGATGTTATCGACGACATCCTGAAGCACATTGATTCACGAACATTAGTTGGCTCTTCCTCTTAACGAATATCCATCTAAAAATACCTATCAGACTGTTGCATCTAATCGCGTTCAATGATCTTTCACCAAAAACATGAGAACAGAGTATGGCATTATTTGGTTCTGATTTTTTAAGTAAGCTGGAATATCTTTCCATTGTTTCCAGACGCGTTTTTCGTGGCAAACTTCTCGCTCAGCAAAAAACGAGGCAGTTGGGTTCAGGAATTGAATTTGCAGATCACAGAGATTATACACCCGGGGATGACTTTCGCTATATTGACTGGAATCTCTACGCAAGACACGATGAACTTCTTTTAAAACGTTTTCAGGAAGAGGAAGATTTACATCTATATATTCTTGTCGATTGCTCGCCAAGCATGGAGTTTGGTACACCTCCAAAATACGACTTGGCACGCCAGATGGCTGCAGCCCTTGCCTACATATCACTTTCCAATCTGGACCGTGTCTCAATCACCGGTTTTTCTGATGGAATGGTCAAACATTTTCCATTAACAAGAGGCAAAGCACAAATCTTAAGCCTTATGAAATTTCTGGAAACCCTGCCGATTGATGGAAAGGACACCAACCTGAAAAACATTGCAAAATCATTTGTTCTTCGCCCCCAGAAACCGGGACTTGTTATTGTCATTAGTGATTTATTCGACCCGAATGGATTTGAAGAAGGTCTTAATTTACTCAGGCATTACCAATACGAAACTCATGTGATTCATCTATACGATAAAAAAGAAGCGGAACCCGGCTTGCGTGGTGAACTTGAATTACTTGATATGGAAAACCAGAACATTAACAAAGTGACGATTACCGAAAGAGGTCTCAGGCAATACCAGGAAATTTTTCGCGATTATCTGGTTTCCGTCCAAACTTACTGTCGGCGATATGGCATGGGGTGCACCACTTCAACTGCAGATGTCGCTTTTGATGAATTGATCCTGAACATGTTGCAAGCTTCCATGACAGTCAAAGCATAACTCCTTACTAAAAAACAATATGGTCCCCCGAGAGTCCTGTTTAATAAAGAAATTCTCAACATAATATGAATTTGTTATCACCTGCATCATTATATTGGCTGTTGCTGGCTGCTCCAGTTGTGGTTTTCTATTTATTGAAAATCCGACTGAGAAGAATTCCGGTCTCAACCGTGATGTTCTGGAACCAAATTTATGAAGAGAAAAAACCAAGATCCATCTGGCAGAAATTGCGTCATTTAATATCCTTGCTGCTTCAACTGCTGTTCCTTGCTCTTCTGGTTTTTGCCATTTCAGAACCTTATTTTATGAATGAGGACTTAAACAGGAAAAAACTGGTTGTGATTCTTGATTGCTCTGCAAGCATGAACGCAAATGATGTCAAACCGGATAGGCTTTCAGTTGGAAAACAAAAAATTCATGAGATCATTAAATCTTTAAGGCAAAATGATGAAATGTCCCTGATTGCTGCAGGCATGCATCCCCGGATTGTCTGTGGAATGACTGGTCACCAGAAAACATTGCGAGAGTCACTGGACTCTGTTCTGAATACGGATGAAGCATCAAGCATGGAACCTGCCTTAAAACTTGCCCGAAATCTGATTGAAGATCAACCTCAGGGTGAAATCATTTTAATCAGTGATGGAAGCTTTCCCGACTCTTCAAAAGTATCTGAAAATAAAAAGATTGTTCTCATCCCGGTTGGAAAAAAAGATTCTTCTAATGTCGGAATCACTCAATTCCAGGTTCGTCGAAGTTTGAATGATCCGCTCGGTTACGAAATCCTGATTGAAGCAATCAATTATTCCTCGAAAAAGAAAGATTTTCGTATTGAACTGGAATTGAATGAAGAGGTTGTCGACGTCATCCCGCTAAAATTGAAAGCAGAAGAAAAATGGACCGAAGTATTCAATTACATCTCTGAAGAAGGGGGAATTCTTACCGCAACAGTGAACCAGGAAGATTTCCTTTCTTGTGATAACAAAGTACAAGCTATACTTCCTGAACGAAAAAAACAGAAGGTTCTGCTAGTCACAGATGGAAACCATTATCTGGAAAGAGTTTTTGAGGCGATGCCTCTCGTGGATTTGAACGTCGTCAATGAACTACCGGAATCCATTCCTGAAAATCATATTATTGTGTATCACAAAAAAACGCCTCCGAATATTCCTGACGGGAAGGTATTATTGATTGAGCCGACAGGTCCTTCTCAATATTGGAACGTACAGGGAATAATTGAATCCCCCATTGTTGCAGAACAGGATAAGAAAAGCGAACTAATGGAAAATGTTCGGCTGGACAATGTGATCATGCCTGAAACACATCGTTTAATCCTGAAAGAAAATCAGCCGGTGCATCCATTGGTAAAATCTGCAACGGGCGACCTTCTTTACTTCAATATTAACCAGAAACAAAACAAAGTTCTGGTCCTGACCGTTAATCTGGATAAAGGTGACCTTCCCTTGAGAACTGCTTTCCCGATCATGGTCAGCAATGCACTTTCCTGGTTCTCCGGCAAAAAAGGTGAGTTTATGGAAGCCCTTTCTACTGGAAACATGACTGAAATCAAAGTTGATTCATTGAAACTGAAAAGTGCTGTTACCGAAGAATTCAAACCTGTTTTGAAATCTCCATCCGGGGATATCGATCAGATTGTATTGAAAGATAAAAAACTGATCACTGGGATCTTACAGAAATCTGGAGTCTGGCAGGTTGGTTATCAAGTGAAAGATGACAAAGTTTTCCCGGTTTCTGTTTGCTGTAATCTTTCAAGCTCGGAGGAAAGTAATATCCGTGTTCCAGAAAATTTTCAATCAGAAAAAAAACACCAAATCTCCGGATTAGGTGGTCGCCCTGTTTGGATGTATTTAATTTTAATTGCCATCATTCTGACAATGTGTGAATGGTTTCTTTATCAGAGAAGGTGGATTAATTAAATATGTTTGGTACTCAATACGGAATTGAATTTACCCGGCTGGAATTTCTCTGGTTAATGATCGGTATCCCGTTTATTATCTGGTTTTTTGCGAGAAGCCTTGTCGATTTCACCGTCAGGCAAAGAGTCTTCTCCCTGATTACACGATTATTAATTGCATTACTCTTAATCCTGTCCCTGGCTGGTTTAACATTCCTCAGCCCGACCAAAGAACTTTTTGTCATCTTTGCTGTCGACCAATCAAAAAGTGTAGGCAAAGAAGCAAAAGAATCGATTAATCAATTTCTGGAAAGCTCTGTAAAAGAATCAGGCTCTCATCGATATCAATACCTCTCTTTTGCTCAAAAACCGTCAAAAATCTCCAATGAATATTCAGAAATCGATCCAAAAGAAGATATCAACGGAACGGATATTTCCCAGGTAATCAAAATGGCTAAAGCGGGAATTCCACCCCATTACGTTCCCCGTATTGTTTTGATTTCTGATGGAAATGAAACAAGTGGTAACGCTTTGGAAGCCTCAATCGAGGGAAACGTTCCTATTTATACAATTGCATTAGACTCTAACAAAGAACCCGAATTACAAGTTTCTGATGTGAGTACTCCCACACAAGTTGCGCAAGGGGAACCTTTTTATATTGAAGTAGTGATCAATTCCAATGTGGAACAGGAAGCACAAGTTGAAATTTTTCGAGGCGATCATAAAGTCATCGAAGAAACCAAAAAAATAGAAAAAGGAGAAAACCGGTTCCGATTTAAGCAGTCGATTGATCGCGAACGGCTTGCTGAATTTTCTGTAACGGTCAATGCAAAAAAAGATACGATCCTCGATAACAATTCTGCATCAGGATTAGTCTTTGCATCGGGCAAACCTAAAGTTCTTTTAATTGCAACCAACCCGGAAACAGCCAGGCATCTTGAATGGGCGCTGGAAGAAGAAGGAATCATTGTGGACACCCGCCCTCCGCAGGGAATTCCAGATTCTCTTTCTGATTTACAAAATTATGAAACATTAATGCTTTCTAATGTTCCTGCCACTAAAATTTCCACCAATCAAATGGAAGTCATTCGTAGTTATGTGAGTGATTTAGGTGGGGGGTTTATCATGTTAGGGGGCGATCAGTCTTTTGGTTTGGGCGGTTACTATAAAACCGTTATTGAAGAAGTTCTGCCAGTTCGAAGCGACTTTGAAAAGGAGAAGGAAAAACCAAGTCTGGCGATGGTGATTGTCATCGACAAATCTGGATCCATGGGGGGACAAAAAATTGAACTTGCAAAAGATGCAGCGGCTAGTGCTGTCGAACTTCTAGGACCACGTGACCAGATTGGTATCATTGTTTTTGAAGGCTCTTCTTACTGGGCCAGTGAAATCCGCTCTCGTTCTGCGAAAAGTTCCATCCTCAGTAGTATTCAATCGATTGAAGCGGGTGGTGGGACCAACATGTATCCTGCAATGGAAATGGCTTTCAATGCACTTCAAACAGTTACCGCGAAACTGAAGCATGTCATCATTTTAACCGATGGAATTTCATCTCCGGGTGACTTTCAGGGAATTTCTCAATCGATGGCGTCAGCAAGAATTACTGTTTCCACGGTTGGAGTTGGCGAGGGGGCTGATCAGGCGATGCTTGAGGGAATCGCAAAAACAGGTCGTGGACGATACTATTTTACGAATGATCCGCAATCTATCCCCCAAATTTTCACTAAAGAAACAATGACAGCCAGTAAATCTGCAATCAATGAAGAGCCGTTCATTCCACAAGTCATCCGTCCCACGCAAGTTCTTTCTGATATCGATTTTGAATCCGCTCCCTTCTTATTGGGCTATATCACGACTCGACCCAAAGCAACTTCAGAAATTATTCTCGGATCGGAAACGGGAGACCCTCTTCTGGCATGGTGGAGATATGGTTTAGGGATGAGTGTTGCTTTCACATCCGATGCAAATAATCGCTGGGCTGCTGAGTGGCTGACCTGGCCCGGTTACAGTCGATTCTGGGCGCAATTGGTCAGGCATGTCATGAGAAAAAGTGGTGGAAATTCTTTTTCGGTTGATATCGCTCGAAGTGATCAGAAAGCCAGAATTGAAATTGATTCTATTGATTTAATTGGTGGGTTTTTAAATAAAACGGATACAGAAATTAAACTGATTGACCCTCAATTAAAAAAGAAGACCATCTCTTTAGCTCAATTTGCACCGGGAAAATATCATTACACAATTGATATTAAGAAACAAGGTTCTTACCATCTGGAAATCACTCAAAAATTACAAGGTGAAGTCGTCAATAGGCAATCGAGAGGCTTGATTGTTGGCTACCCCGATGAACTGAAACTCAAACCGACAAATAAGACACTCTTGGAAACAATCTCCAAATCAACAAAAGGAGTCTACAATCCTGCACCGGCAGAGGTCTTTAAGAATGAACGGGAAACCGCTGACCGGGCAACTCCCCTCTGGCCTTATCTTGTTATTGCATCACTGTTTCTGTTAATTCTGGATGTCGCACTCCGAAGAATCGACTTTTCTCTCTTTGTTTAATAGTCTTTTTTGTTTAACAGCCTATCTTACCGATATCACCTCGGATGGACTATTTTCAAAGAATCAACTTGTGCTAACGAGTTAACAATATTAGGATATTGTTAGCTTTAATCTAGCGTTACATTAACTAGGATCACTCAAGCTTTAATCAGGAACGCGTCAATGGAAAGACAAATATTCCAGTCCCTCAATTTAACTCGTCGAAGATTAAATTTACGCTGGGCATTTCAGTTGAGTGTGTACGGATTACTATTGAGCGTTTCGCTTATCTTCGTTGCTGGAATCTGGAGACTGATTTCTCCTTACAATGTTTCAACAAACCTGTTGACCGGCATTCTGGTCGCTGGTCCGGTTCTGGGTTGTCTTGTAGCTCTTTTTACACCACGAAAATTTAAAGCTGCTGCCTCATTAGTTGATGAGCATTATCAATTAAAAGATCGAACCAGTTCTGCTCTTGAATTTTCCGGGAAGGCAGATGAAACAGAATTACATCAACTTCAAATTGAAGATGCGATTGAACATGTCAAAATAGTTAAGCCATCGCAGGTTGTTCCGTTCCATTGGCCGAAAACACTGACGACAACATTGTTCCTGCTTACCGCTTCAACAGCCATGCTCTTCTGGCCTTTAACCAGTCAGGAAATTGAAGCTGGACCAAAAGAAGCTGATCCCGGAATTTTAAAAATTGTTGACGAGATAAAAGAAGATATTGAACAGATCGAAGAAATTGCAAAAGAAGAAGAAAACAAGGATCTGGAAAATCTTGTCAAAGAATTACAGGAAACTTTGGAAGAGATGAAAAAACCGGAAGTTGATGTCAAAGAAGCATTGGCTAAAATCTCAGAAATGCAGGCTTCCATTGTTGCCCAGCAGGCAGAATTCAATGAATTAAAAGTGACGACACAACTGAAGTCACTCGGGAACGCAATGATGTCAGCAGAACAGTTCAAAGGAGTTGCCCAGGAACTCGAAAAAGGAGACCTTGAAAAAGCAGCTGAAAAACTGGAAAACATTAAAGATTTAAAACTGAAACGGAAAGAATCTAAAGCGGTTTCAGAACGAATGAAAAAAGTTGCCAAGAAAATGAAAAAAGCAGGCATGGGACAAATGAGTGAATCTACTTCGGAAATGTCAGAAGGAATTTCCACTGGAGATTCTGGCAAGTTTTCAAAAGGAAAGAAGAGATTTGGAAAATCACTCAAAAAATGTTCCGGTCGAAAAAAAATCAATAAGCTTCTTACCTTGCAGCTAAATAAACTGAGAGAATGTAAGTCTCAATGTAAAAAATGCGGTAGCTGCTCTTCATGTGGAAGTAAACAATGCCAGGGTGGTCAATGCAATGGCAATAAAAACTCCTTTAAAACCGGATTGAATCCTAAAAAATCGACCAGCCCGAAAAATACTTTTGGCATGAGTACCAGCGGAAACCTGTTCGGTGATAAAACCAAACTCAATTCCAACAGAAATTTGAAACAGATTACTGGTCAAGCTGGCGAAGGACCCTCTGAGAAAGAGACAACCAATTCACCAGAAGGACGAGAGCAATCGACACGCTCTTTCAAAAAGGTTTATAAGAAGTACCAGAAGATGTCAGAAGCGGTTCTGGAAAGTGAACCGATTCCTCTTGGACAGCGCCAGACAATTCGCAAGTACTTTGAACTCATCCGCCCCGGTCAGGAAGAAAGAACTTCAGCATCCGATAGCACTGTGAACTAAAAACGGATTCACTTATTTAAGTGGCCACAGTTTAAAAACAATGTGCATCTCATGCTCCATAGGTTTTGGACCAACCTGTTATGTATGCTATAGATTTAAATCAATAAACCATTTCTATTTTTGCACTCTCCCCTCTTATGCTTGATTTTCTATTAAGTCTATTTATATGATAATCTTATACTTAATCCTATTTTCTAAACAGCATGAAATAATAATGCTGATTCTTGAAAACATAACGGTAAACTAATGACTGGCAATACAAATCAGAAGCAAACCTATTTTGAATCATTTGAAAAAGATGCGGGAGGCTGGTGGGGGTTTGCGGGAAATCAGCTTGGACTGAAACCTCTGGAAAAAAAAGAAAACTCAGTCATCACGCGAAGTCCCTGGTGGATAGATTATAATCATGCGCCGCCGGGAGCTGGTTATATTCATATGCTCGCCTGTTTGAATACACACGGATTCCAAACAGAACTCCTAATGGAAACCGGTGGAAATAATCGATTTATTGAAGAAGCATTTCCAACTGATTTCACCAATGCTAAAATCACCTTGCGTTCACGAGGCGAGCTTCTGAATAATGGAGCAGAAATGGTACTCCTGGTTCAATCGCATGTTGAAGAACTCATTTCCGGCTGGATGTTCACGGAAAATCCATTCCAAGTGACCGAAGACTTTACAAGCCAATCAATCACGCTTTCCCCTGACCCGGAATTATGGACCTGCCTCGGAGCAAGGCATGATCGAACAAAAATGTACGGGGAAAAACCTTTGTCTGATGTTCTATCTAATGTTAATGTAAACATCATGCTGGTCCTGTTCCCATTAGATATTCAACCGATGGGAGAAATTGCAGGCGATCCACATCAACTCCGAGCAGAAAAGGATTACCCTGTCTGGAGAAGCCAACTTCCTGAAGGGTATATCGAAATTGATGAAGTCAAAATAGAATTTTCTTGAACAATAACCTATTTCGCAAATCCCCATGAACGTAATCGAAACCAAACGGATTCAACTGAGAAAGCTGGCTCTCACAGATACAGATAGTCTGGCTGAAATATTTGCTGACACCGAAACGATGCAATATTACTCTTCAACAAAATCGAGAGAACAAACAACTCAATGGATTAAATGGAATATTGATAATTATGCAAATCATGGTTTTGGATTATGGGCAGTTATTTTGAAGCAGACAAACACTTTTATAGGTGACTGTGGAATTACGTTACAAAACATTGAGAATGAAATAAAACATGAAATTGGATATCACATTCACAAGAAACACTGGAACCAGAATATCGCGACCGAATCAGCAATCGCATGCAGGGACTATGCTTTTGAAGTTCTAAAACTCAATGAAATTTTCGTAAAAACGAACATTCGGAATTTGGCTTCCAGAAAAGTTGCAGAAAAAATGGGTATGACATTCAGAAAAACTTATCCAAGCAAAAGCCGTCCGGGGGAATTATCTTGTTTTTATTCGGTTACAAAAGAAGAATGGTTGAAAACAGTTTAATTTCAGCAAAACCAGAAGGTCATAAGACGTGGTACAGATATTTAAAGCATGTCAAGGGGACCAATATATTTGATTAAAATCATCCCGAACACCTTCAAAAGACTGATGACTATTATCAATGAAATACCGAGTTTCCTTCTTAGGAAAGTATCTCCCTCTTACCAGAATTTTATATTTTTTTGCAATTTTCAGTATTTCAGGTAGAGACTCCTTTAAAGTAAATTTCATCTTATTTTTATCAGCAAGCTCTTTTTGATATTCCACATAATAAGGATGCATAGGCAGCAATAAAAATTCAATTGTTGCACCAGATTTCCTTATCAATTCAACAAGGAACTCGAGTTCTTTAATACGTTGCTCATTTACCGAAGACCGAAAACACCAGAATGGAACTGTTTCATTTTTTATATTTCGATACTTGCCCGATTTTTTCCGAATCACCTGCCGGACTTGTGCATGAGCTCTTGATTTAACGCGATCACTCCAGCTAAATGATAAATCAGGATATACCGAATAAAAACTTTTATTACGAATGCTGTGATCCTCATTGATCTGTTCCTGACTATTCTTTTTATTGGATTTTTTACTCCCCCAGTTAATTTGCCTCATATATTCAAAAAAAAGACCGACATTATACTGAAGGTAAGCTGGTGAAAAAATATGGCGTATCTGTTTAAAGTGTGCATTACTCTTATTTTCATTGCCATCCTTGGAACCATTAGTTGAAATCAAATTAAGATCCCCTAGAATTTCCTGGCTG
>JAJRVU010000416.1 GCA_024277145.1 Planctomycetota bacterium | reverse complement strand
TTTATTCATTGCGACTTAAAATATTTTTTGATGAACTTACTGTTTTTAGTTCTCCTTTTTAAATTCATGTCAAATAAAAACTCATTCATCTACTAAGACTTTTCTCGAAATATATTAATTACGCAATTTCTTACGCAATTTGAATAGCTAATTTTGCATCACGTTCTGCATAAACTTGTGTAATGTCAACGGCAGCATGGCGAGAGTGACTTGCGCCGCTTCCAAACCAAACTTCTTTCTGATGTCAGTTGCTGCAGCATGTCGTAACTGATTAGGTTTCCAAGCAGGAATTTTTGCTTTTTCACAAGCCCTCTTAATGGCTGTTCGATAAGAACTACCCAAATAATGCTTGTTTTGGTTAGTAGCCTTAAATCTGGAGTTGATCTTTAAAGTATCTGGATTCCCTTTGTTTTTAGACTTTTTTCTCTGTTTGATACTTTCAAGAGGGTTGAAACAATATGCATCTAAAGGTCTCAACAGATCTTTCTTTAAAATCAACTGAGCATTGAGTCCCAGATAAATGATTCGCTCACGTCCTCGGTGCTCTGTTTTATGAAATTTTGGTTGGTATTGCCAAATATCATCAGATTGGTCGATATCACATGGTCTCATGATGACAATTTCACCCGGACGCATTCCAGCCAACTTTTGAATCTTTATCATGTCCTTTAATATCTCTGTTAGAAATGGAAACACTTTTTGCACATCTTCAGCTGAAACTGGTTTAACAGGTTCAGTTTCAATAGCATTTAATTCATTTCTTCGGAGCCCATTTACTGTAGAAAGAGACTGATGAACAGAAGCAGGAATGAGTTCTTCAGAGGCAGCCCAACGAAACATGCGTTTAATACGACCAACATTCTGGTTAATGCTGCTACTGGCTAAACCTTCATCAACCATTACCTGCCTAACAGCTTTAAGCGAAAGAGGGCCGAATTCGGAAGCGTTGGTTTTGGAGTAGAGTTTTCTGACTCGACGAAGAGCAGCACGTATTCCATGTTGCTCTGAGGTGGAGATACCATTTTTAACATATCGTTGCTTAACGAATCTCATATAAGCAACCATGACTTCAGCTACACTGATTTCAGTAAGCGATTGTATGGGATGAGAAGGGCGACCAGCAGCAAGCCATTCAGCGACAACTCGATCATATTCAAGTTTGCTGGTTTTGGTGTTATGAGGACCGAGATAAACATGTCTACCGGCGATGGTGACAATAGCTTGGCCACTAGCGCGATGCTTGCGGTATTTGGGAAGGGACTTAGTGAGTCGAGACATTGCTAATTCTCCTGATAGTAAATCCCAAAAAGGTATATACCTCTTTGGAGCTTAGGAAAGCAAGCCGCATCGTCACACTTGGACGAGTAGTAAGTTATTACTTCAGCGATGTTTATGTAAAATCGGGACGACAAGATTTGAACTTGCGACCTCTTGACCCCCAGTCAAGCGCGCTACCAGGCTGCGCCACGTCCCGCATTTAAATAAGTATTCTGACACTCACTTTTCACATATTCTTATTTTGAGGGAACCAAGTTCGATCAATCAACCCTGAAGCAAATATAGCAACGCTCGTCTTGAAAATCGACATGGTCAATCAATCCAGAATTTGAACCCGAATTACCAGAAATCAGACATAACTTGTACCTGATTTGTAAAGCAGAATCAATGGTCAATCGCGTGCTATTACAAAACTGATCCATTTGTTGTGAAGGGTTCCAGATTTATCTTGAGAGATCTTTAATTCACTTAAAATATGTTGTTCCGTTCCTGAAAAACATGGAAGTGAGATCTGAAAAATATTGATACCAGATGGATTTCAGGGTCATCTGGCTGAATGAAATTCAAAACCGAGACACAAGATATGGAGAAGGATCAATATGTGGTTTTGTCCCGTTAATAATTTCCGTGATTAGCTTGCCGGTGGCTGGAGACATCGAAACCCCCAACATGTTATGCCCTGCTGCAATCATCACATTTTTCATTGCAGGACTTCGATCGATTATAGGAACACCATCACAACTCATTGGTCGGAATCCATACCATTCCTCTTCAACCGGTTCGGCAACAGGATCAATCAGAAATCGTTTGGCCCCTTTGCTCAATAAAGATAAGCGGCGGCGGTTGATTTTTTCATCATAACCCGTGAACTCCATTGTCGAACCCAGTCGATATCCTGAAGCAAATGGAGTCACTCCTACCTGACATTCTTGTAAAATCATTGGATATTTTGGACAGGTGTCAGGCTTGGGCATCGTAATGGAAAGACCTTTTCCCGGTTGAATTGGCAGTTTGCACCCAAGAGCTTTATTCCAGAAAGGTGACCATGCCCCAGTTGCTACAACGAAAGCATCCGCAGCAATTTCTCCCTGCGAAGTCATTACAGCTCGTGCCTTTCCATTCTCACAAATGAATTTTTTCAAAGTGCATTGTTCCAGAATTTCAACGCCATTTTGTGTTAGTCGATCTTTCCAAGCTGACAATAAACGGTCGGGCCTTAAATGTGAATCATCCTCAAAATAAAATGCTCCCGCCAGTCCTGGTTTGAGTGCCGGTTCCATCGCGATCAATTGATCAGTGTCATACTGTGTGCTCTTTACACCAAATTCAGTATCAATTAATTCTGCTGTTGATTTGAAATTGGCAAATTCACTCTCTGTTTCAAAAACAAACAACTGCCCCTGCTCTTCCCACTCGCAACCTTTAAGCTCTCCATCAGCAATGAGCTGCCTGTAAAGTGTAGAAGAAGATTGCAGCAGGGAATGTCTCGCTTTTCCACCCGACATCATATCCCTGTGATTACAACGTCGAGTGAATTGCCACAGCCATTTTAATAAAGAAGGATTCAGGCTTGGCTTGACACGAAAAGGAGAATCAGGGTCAAAGAATGATTTTAAGGTTTTTGAAATTGCACCTGATCGACAAAGAGGCAGCATATGGGATGGGCTGATGAATCCACAATTGCCGTGTGAACATGCTTTGCCAAATTCGCCACGATCGATGATTGTCACGAGACGACCCTCTTTCGCCAGATAATAAGCACAGGCAGCCCCGATAACGCCACCACCTACAATCAACACGTGATCTGCATTCTGGCCATTTATTTTGGAGTTTGAATCACTTGTCACAGCTGATGTACTTCTTTCTAACAAGGGAATTCAGACTTTCCGTATAAATATAGTGGGCGGTTAGTTAAGAATGTATACTATTCCTCAGAAGAGACATCTTACTAATTTTTATCGATATTTCCAATTGGTGACAATAATCAGTAAGATATTATCATGATCTTGCATTTAAAATAATCATAAGGCATGCGGACTAGGTACAGTTGGTTTTTCAGAATCCGCAGAATTAAAACAAAGTGGAAATAAAATAATGAATTACAAGTTGCAAATTATACGATGGATCGTTTCACTCGGCTTTCTGTTTTTATTGAATGTAGAAAATTCATTGAATGCAGAAAAGAAAAGTCCAACAAAATCAAATCCTTATTCAGATATGATATTGAAAGATGAGCCCGTTGGGTATTGGCGATTTGAAAACGATTCCAAAACGATATCTAATCATTCAAAGATCAAAAACAGTTCCGCACTAGATGGAACAATACAAGGTAGTATCCAGCATCTTCTGGAAGGTCCTCGCGAACCCGAATTTTCCAAGCTTCCTTTAAATAATCAATGCATTGAACTGAAAAAACCATTTGGACAAATCACCATTTCTGATCCTGGTGACGACAGTTCCCTTGATTTTAAAAATGGGGACGGCTTAACCATCGAAGCATGGGTGAAACCAGATAAATCACAGATGGGCGATCTCGTTTATATTCTGGGAAAAGGGCGGACAAGTTCATCAGGCCAAAAAGCTAATAATCAAAACTATGCGTTGCGGTTAAACATGCGTAAAAACAAAAATGGCGAAGCGACTACCTTTGGCGTTTCTTTCCTGTTTCGTACTGTAGGAAAAAAAGGAGGATGGCACCGGTGGACTTCCAATAAGCGATTACCTATTGGTGATGGCTGGCACCATGTTGCGATCACTTATCAGTTTGGGAATCCGAAAAGTATCCGTGGTTATCTTGATGGAATGAATTCCAAGGGATATTGGAATAAAGAAGGACCAACCAAAAAAGAACCAGTCGTCGACAATGATAACTTACTGATAGGCTCTTCCATGAATCAGAATCCTGCAAGTTCTTATCGTGGTTTTCTGGATGAAGTTGCACTATATAAAAAAGCTCTTTCGGCGGATAAAGTTAAAGCAAGATTTCATTATCAATCAAAACCATTAGAAACGAACTGGGCCAATATTCCTGACAATCAGATTCAAGTAGAAATTCATGAACATATTGCAGATCGTAAATCGTGGGCATTCAGAAATTCAAAACTGACAGACACGTTTTACTTGAAATACTTTACATTTCCTGAAATACCACATAAATATTCTTCAAAAGGACTCCGTATTGATCGTTCTAACCCAATTCTTTTAAGAACATTTGGAAAGATCAAGCTTCCTGAAGGGAAACTCAAATTTCTTGTTCGTGCCCGAAATTCCAGTCGCCTCTATATTGATGGCAAGATGATTCTGGAAACAGATTTTCACAACATTAGCCCCAGTGCGCATGGTAGTGTTGATGAAAAGGATTACCGTCTCACGCCATCAATGCCACATAAAACTCGCGGTGATCACCAAAAATCGGTTAAATTTAACGGTGACGGAAAAATTCATCATGTTCGGTTTGAAATGATTGTCGGTGGACGAACTCATCGGCTTGATCTCGGTGAAACCGCTGTTCTGATTTCTGAAGGGGAGAATAAATTCCACCTGCTTTCTCCTGATAAGAATCCGGTAATTCCGTTTACTGAACCTCAATGGCGAAAACATATTTCTGATTTTCAGAATAAAATGGCAACATTTAATTCAAAACGGCGACGGGATAGTAGTCAACAGGAAGATAAAAAATGGGAACAAAGGCATTCTCAAATTAAAAAAATGCTCTCACGCCTTCCTGTAATTAATGTGCCAGAGCTTAAGCCTGAATACAGAGAGAACAATGTTATCGATCGTTTTATTAATTCAAAAATATCAGAAAATAATGTGAAGCAGTCGGACATTTTAAATGACCTTGCTTTCCTGAGAAAACTGGCTTTAGACACTCAGGGAACCGTTCCCACGCTGACGCAAATTAAGATGTTTCTTGATGATTCTAACGCAAAGAGACGCAACAATGCCATTGAACGATTTTTGAATGCCAAGGGCTGGGCTGATCACTGGGTCAGTTATTGGCAGGATGTGCTTGCGGAAAACCCGAATATTATTAAGCCGACACTGAATAACACTGGACCTTTTCGGTGGTGGATTCATGAATCTTTTGTTGACAATAAACCATTTGATCGCTTTGTTACAGAATTAATTCAAATGGAAGGAAGCAAGCATTATGGTGGACCTGCAGGCTTTGAACTCGCTTCTCAAAATGATGTCCCTTTTGCTGCAAAGGCTCATATCATCGGGCAAGCTTTTCTTGCACTGAATATGAAATGTGCTCGGTGTCATGATGCACCGTTTCGAGATTTCAAACAGAAAGACCTTTTCAGTATTGCAGCTATGTTAAAAAGAAGTCCGCAGGAAGTTCCCAAGACAAGCAGTATTCCGGGTTTTGATCCTAAAAATAATTCAATGATGGTAAATGTCACTTTAAAGCCAGGAGAGAAAATTGTTCCAAACTGGCCATTTAATAATATAACTCATTCCCAGATTACTAAACCAGATAAAAAAATTGATTCTCGAAAACAATTGGCTGAATTAATTACGTCTCCAAAAAATAAACGGTTCAGCAAAGTGATCGTTAACCGAATTTGGAAGCGTTACCTTGGGTTAGGACTAGTGGAACCAATTGATGACTGGACAGGTGACGAAGAAAAACAAAGCCCGTTACTTGGCTATTTAAGCCGATCTTTTATGGAGAATGGGTATAACATTAAACATATCGCCAGATTGATATTTCAATCGGATCTTTATCAACGCAAAACAGTCGTTGATTATGCCAATGTTGAAAAATGGGATGAGCCGTATCATTTTGCATCCCCTGTCAAACGAAGAATGCAGGCAGAGCAAATTGTTGATTCATTATTTAAAATTACAGGAAAACCATTTAATGCTGGCCAGATGAGCCAGGATATTGATGGTGCAATCAAATCCGATTTATTTACAAATCTAGGGTCTCCAACTCATGCGTGGGAATTCAGTTCTTCTTCAAATGAACGAGACCGTCCCAGTTTATCATTACCATTTGCAGAACCATTTTTAATTTTAATGAAAACTTTTGGCTGGAGAGATACCAGACAGGAACCGATTTCAGAAAGAGATGACACTTCAACCGCATTACAACCTGCAATTATGGCAAACGGGGTGCTAAGTCAACGGTTTACTCGTTGTTCAGATGACAATGCATTCACTGAAATTGCTCTTGAAAAACAGCCACTCGAAAAACTAATTTCTGTTACCTACTTAAAAACTTTAACTCGGCAACCAACTCAAAAAGAATTTGATATCCTGATAGAACTACTATCTACAGGCTATGAAAAACGTTTAACTAATGAGCCCCCTATAATAACCAAGCCTCATGATTCCCTCAATCGCGTCACTTGGTCAAACCATCTTCATGCAAGAGCAAACGAGATTAAACTGGAATTGCAAAAAATAGTTTATCAGGGAGATCACCCTAGCCCGAGATTAAGTTCAAACTGGCGTGAACGATATGAAGACGTGCTTTGGGCAATTTGGAATTCACCGGAATTTATTTATCTCCCATGATTTTTTAAGCTTCCATAACATTTACTAAAAATAATATATTGAAAATATAAAACGAGTGACATTATGAATTGGATTTCTTCCAGACGAAAATTTATCAGTTCTGTTTCATCAGCAGGCTTACTTGGAAGTTCCCTGCTGAATAAAACATTAGCATCGGATGAAAAATCTGATACTGAAATTAAAAACCTTCCCAAAGGGAAAGCAGAGCATTGCATCCTGCTTTGGTTAGGTGGGGGTGCATCCCAGATTGATACATGGGACCCTAAAAAAATGGGCGATGCAAAAGCTAAAAAGCCGGGTTCCTATTACCCTTCTATTGAAACCGCTATTCCGGGAACGCAGATTTGCGAACATCTTCCGAGTTGCGCAAAAATTCTTGATCGTTTTAATATTATCAGAACTGTTAACCATGACATAATAGATGAACATGCAGCTGCAACTAACATCATGCATACCGGGCGTGCTATTTCCGGAAGAGTAACTTATCCATCCATTGGTTCGATTATCACACATCAAAAAGGTGCACTCAACGAATCTGTGCCAGCTTATGTTTTAATAGGCTATCCGAATGTCACCAGAGGTCCCGGATTCCTTGGTGCCAAATCTGGATACATCTATCTTACCGATACAAAAAAAGGTCCAGCAGGATTTACTCTTCCCAATGATGTCAATCTGGCACGTCAAAGCAGAAGAACAAGCTTACTCAATAAACTGGGAAACAATTACCTGAAAGACAATTCACAAAGTACCGTTATTCAGGATTATAATTCTGCTATTACAGATGCATTAAGGCTATCCGGTCCTGAGTTCGGTAAAATATTTCAACTTGATCAGGAACCTGATAAATTAAGAAATCAATATGGAGGTGAGTTTGGTCAAAGGTGTCTATTGGCCAGAAGACTGGTTGAATCAGGAGTTCGATTCATTGAAGTTTCCCATAACCTGAACTTTGTTAATGGTACAGGATGGGACACGCATAACGATGGACAATTGAATCAGCACTTATTGATTCAGGAATTGGATTCGGCTCTTTCCAGTTTGGTTATGGATCTTGAGAAAAGAAAATTGCTCGACAAAACGTTGGTTGTTGTTGCATCAGAATTTGGTCGCCCCGCTGTTTTTGATAGTGGAGGAGGACGTGGCCATTACGCAAAAACTTTCAGTGTTGTGATGGCAGGTGGTGGATTAAAAAACGGAATTACCATCGGTGAAACAGATGAGCTTGCACAAAAAATTGTATCGACTCCTGTTTCTGTTCCAGACTGGCATGCAACAATGCATTGCGCAATGGGCATTGACCCGCATGAAGAGCTTTATGCAGGAGATCGCCCTGTTCCTATCACCGATAACGGCACCCCCATCATGCAACTATTTGGGTAATTATGGCTATCTCTACAGGTTCTCTAATGAAATCATTGACGATGGAATAAAGCCAAGATTAGCATAAACAATTGTTTAAACGTATTATTTTCAATATTCCAGATAGCCAATGTGAACAAGGCTTTCTGTTCCTTAATAAAGATGAATTGTCTTCAATGGACCTCCTGCTAAAAAAAACAACGCTCTCTGCTTTTGTATTGTTTATCTCATTATGTACTCAAAATATGGTTGCTTCAGATGGACACGTTAATAATTTTAATGAACTTGATTCTCAATATCAGAAAAACATTAAACCACTGATTAAAAAGTTCTGCATAGAATGTCATTCAACAGAAGCCAATGAAGGTGAACTGGACCTTGAACAATTCACCACCCTGAAGCAAATTCGTAAAAATACAACTGCCTGGTTGAAAATCCGGGAGATGCTTGATCTGGAAGAAATGCCACCGGAAGATAGTCCGCAATTTTCAAAACCCCAGAAAGAAAAACTGCAAAAATGGATATCCGAATATTTACATACAGAAGCAACAATCAATGCAGGAGATCCGGGGAAGGTTATTCTTCGCCGACTCAATAATTCCGAATACAATTATACGATTCAAGATCTCACAGGAATTGATCTCAATCCTTCCAAAAACTTTCCTGTAGATGGAGCAGCGGGCGAAGGATTCACTAACACCGGGATATCCTTGGTAATGTCACCCTCCCTTGTTTCAAAATATCTTGATTCAGGAAAAAACATTGCCAGCCACGTTGTTCTGCTTCCGAATGGTTTTCGTTTTTCTGCAGGGAAAACACGAAGAGACTGGACTAATGAAATTCTTGATGAAATTCGAGCTGTTTATTTAAAATACACTGGCTCCTTGGGTGATGCAAACGCCTTGAATAAATGGAGAGTATCGAAGCCGGGAAAATTGACGGAACGTGACGGGCGAGTGAATCTGAAACAATATTTTGATTTATTGATTCAATATCGTTCGCTGGTCCAGAATAATCCAAATGAGCTTATGAAAATAGCTCGCCAAAATAAACTGAGCCCGGTTTATATCAGTCATCTGAGAAAAATGCTTCTTTCAGAGAACCCATCTCTTCTCTTCAAAGAAATTCAGATTCTATGGAAAAATAAAGAGGGAAAAGAATCAGCCACTATTGCTTCTAAAATCCATAAGTGGCAAGAAAAAATGTGGAGATACAATGAAGTGGGGCATTTTGGTCCAATCAACGGTTGGCAAAAAGCTGTTCCGCTGGTGAAGCAATCCGTTATTTTCAGAAAGAAACTCGTTGTTAATTCAAAGAGTAACAAAATCACCCTCTATCTCACCGCGGACTCAGCAGGTGATGGAAATAAAAAAGACTTTGCAGTTTGGAATGACATTCGTATTGAACGACCATCTTATCAACCTGTTTATTTACGAGATATCAAAGCCTTTTCCTATGCTCTTTCTAAAGCACAAGAAGATCTTGCAAAAAACATTTCCAAGTACCTGGAAATCGCATTCACTGCAAAAGTTGCCAGCCAGAAAATTGATATTCAACAACTGGCAGAAGAAAATCAGCTCACTCCATTTGTTCTGAAAGCTTTGTTGGAATATCTGGGAATTTCGTATTCTTCTGATCTTGTTGTTGAGCAATATTTGAATTTACCTATGAATAATATTGCTGGTTACCCTCATGTAAAAGGCTGGGGAGTTTCTGGTCTTACTGCCCTATCAATTATCAGTAATAGCTCTGACAAAATAATTAATATTCCCGGTAAAATTGGACCTCATAAAATTGTAGTGCATCCCAGACCAAAGAGATGGATTGCAACTGGGTGGAAAAGCCCCTTTCAAGGCAATGTCGATATAAAAATCCAAATTAAGGATGCTCATTCACAATGTGGAAATGGCGTTTCATGGTCCCTTGAATTACGCCGGGGTTACAGTAATCAGGTTTTAAAATCAGGAGTGATTAAACGTGGTGGTCAGATAAGCGAGATATCTGTAAAAGCCTTAAACATCAAAAAAAATGAATTGATTTCTTTGGTGATCGGTCCGAAAGATGGGAATCATGGCTGTGATACGACTAGTATCGATTTGTTGATTACTGAAAATAACGGCCAAAAAAGAAAATGGTCTCTAACCGAAGATTGTGCTGACAGAATTCATTTAGGGAATCCGCTTTCTGACACAAAAGGAAATTCAGATGTCTGGCATTTTCACACAGGTGTTATCGGACCAAACAAACAGAAATCGACAATTCCTGAAAAATCGCTGCTGGCACATTGGCTGAAAGATGACAACGAAGATTCAGCCCGGAAGACAGCCACTAAAATACAAGCATTACTTTCAAATGGGCTGAATCCCAAAACGACGCCATCCGATAAAAAACTTTATCAACAACTCACTTCATTACAAGGTTCACTTTTATCCCGAATGAACCTGAAAGAATTGTTAAAATCGGTCAAACCTGAAGAATTGGTTGATTCAGAATTCGGATTAAATCGTGACCTGTTTGGAAAAGACTTAACCGGAAAAGAGATAAATGAATATGCCCTTCACGTGAAAGCACCATCTGTTTACAAAATCATTTTGCCAGCAAATTTATTTAGCGGTGGTGAATTGGTTACAACAGCAAATTTAAGTATCGGCTCAAATGGAGAAAGCAGTGTTCAATTTCAATTGTCAGATGTTCCAACTGAAAAAACAAAAAATGTAAATCCCGGAATTCCAGTTGTCACTCACTCAAAAAGCCCTGCAGAAACACGATTTCAAACTGCGTTTAAAGATTTCCGAAATTTGTTCCCTGCAGCTATGTGCTATACGCGAATTGTGCCGGTTGATGTTGGTGTCTCTTTAATTCTATTTTTCAGGGAAGATGATAATTTTGCTAATTTGCTTTTGACAGATCAGGAAAAAAAACAGCTTGACCAACTCTGGAGTGAGTTGCATTATGTCAGTCAGGATGCATTAACTTCAGTAACTGTTTTTGAACAGTTACTCGAATTCGCTACGCAGGATGGAAACCCTGCCATGTTTGAGCCTTTAAGGGAAATTATTTACGGGGATGCAAAATCGCATAAGGCTTTGCAACTTGAATCTGAGTCATCTCATTTAAATCAGTTGATTGAATATGCAAATCGAATTTATCGTCGTCCTCTCTCCAGCGAGGAAAAAACAAAACTGAGACAATTGTATCAAATTCTGCGAAAACAAAAGATGTCGCATGAATCTTCATTCCGTTTAACTATGGCAAGAATTTTTTCTTCTCCTTCTTTCCTATATAAAATTGAAAATCCTGATCCGGGAAAAGTTTCCACTCCTGTATCTGATCGGGAACTTGCAAATCGATTAAGTTATTTTCTCTGGTCTTCTTTACCCGATGAAAAACTATTTGGACTGTCAGCAAGTAGACAATTAAGTAATCCTGAAGTATTAACTCAGCAAGTCAGGCGTATGATCCAGAGCCAAAAGAGCAGGCGTTTAGCTGTGGAATTTGGCTGCCAATGGCTCCATATTCGTAACTTTGATAAACATGATGAAAAAAATGAAAAGCTTTATCCACAGTTCACCGATTTGAAAGCAGATATGTATGAAGAATCCATTCAGTTTTTACAGGATCTTCTTCAACATGATCGATCTGTCCTGAATCTTCTTGATTCTGATTACACGTTCTTAAATGAAAAACTGGCGAAGTTATATAAAATTCCCGGAGTCACAGGTAACCACTGGAGATTGGTTAAAGGTATTAAAAAATATGGCCGTGGTGGAATTCTCGGGCAGGCATCCATTCTTTCAAAACATTCCGGCGCTTCCAGAACAAGTCCGATCTTGAGAGGAAACTGGGTCTCAGAAACAATCCTGGGAGATAAACTACCTAAGCCTCCAGCAGATGTGCCAATACTTTCGGAAACTGTTCCGGAAGGGCTAACGGAAAGGCAACTCATTGAGCAACATAGCTCTAACGTCAGCTGTGCAAAATGCCATAAAAGAATGGATCCCTATGGATTTGCTTTAGAAAATTATGATACAATCGGCCGGTTCCGAAACAAAACTAAAAACAAACAAGATATCGATACAAAAACAACATTAATGGATGGAACACGAATTGACGGTTATCTCGGACTGCGAAATTATTTATTAACTAGCAGGAGGGACACTTTTCTCCGGCAGTTCTGCAAAAAACTTCTAGGGTATGCACTTGGTCGTGGGGTGAAACTGTCAGATGAACCTTTACTTGAACTAATGCAGAAAAATCTCGCAAATAACGAGTACCGAATTTCATCAGCAATTGAAACAATTGTCTTAAGCAGACAGTTTCGTGAAATTCGTGGAAAAGATTATGCAGGTCTTCAATAGAATACTATTAGATAGGAATGAAAAATGAATAACCACCATGTTAGTCGGCGATCTGTCCTGAAAGGACTCGGGGTTTCAATGGCTTTACCCTGGTTGGAATCTGTTCCTCTTTATGCAGGTGAATCAAGCGTGCGGCATGGAAAAGCTCCTCTCCGGTTCGGTGCTTTTTTTGCTGGAAATGGTTTTCATAAATCTCATTGGTGGGCAAAAGAAAAAGGAGGAAAGCTCGAACTAGGAAAAGTGCTCTCTCCTTTGCAGCCTATTAGTGATCAGGTTCTCTTTATCAAAGGGCTTTATAACGAACAGGCTCTCAAAGGAAATATTCACAGTTCACAAACAGGGAATTTGCTTTCCGGGGCTCCACTTGCTTCCGGGGGAGAAATTAAATCAGGGACAAGTATTGATCAGATATTAGCACAAAAGTGTGGACAGGATACAAAGATTCCCAGTCTCGTTCTTGGTTGCGAACAGGCAAACCCTGCAGTCCATAAGAATTATTCCATGCTTTACAGTTCTCATATTTCCTGGAGCTCTCCAACAACACCCACTCCTCTCGAAATTCACCCTGCTCTTGCGTTCGACAGGCTATTTAAAAATGCAGCGAGCAAGGGAGATAAAAGTATTCTTGATTCTGTTCTTTCCGATGCAACAGATTTAAGGAAAGGTATCAGCAAAACAGACAGGCAAAAACTTGATGAATATCTTAATTCTGTAAGAGAAGTGGAAAAACGAATTGCCCATGCTGGTAAACGTGGCGAATTACAAGGTTGGCGACCATCTCTTGAAAAACCAAATATTCCCCGGCCCGCTGATGGAATACCACAGGACATTGCAGAGCATATGAAACTAATGTGCGATATTCTTGTCCTTGCGTACCAGACAGACACAACTCGATTTTGTACGTTAAAGCTGAATAATGATCATTCTTCGTTACGGTTTTCCAATCTAGGAATTGATTATATGATTCACCACTTGCTATCTCATCAAGATTCCAATGACTGGTTAAAAGTGAATCAGTTCTTTGTTGAGCAGTTAGCCTATATTGCAAATAAACTGGACTCCATTAAAGAAGGTGACAAAACGGTTCTGGATAATACCATTTTACTGTTCTGTTCCAGCATGCTTTCAGGAAGCACACATAATGCAAAAGAATTGCCTGTGATTCTTATTGGTGGAGGAGACCATCTCAAAACGGGACGAGCTTTAAACTATCGCGAGAAGAGCAACCGAAAAATGTGCAGCCTGTTTCTTTCTTTAATGGATAAATATGGCGTGCATCTTGATGAGTTTGGGGATTCAACAGAAAGACTGGCTGAAGTTTAAATATTAAGGATAATATTGTTTCCTTCTACGCAAGGAGTTTTTCAACGATGTTCACTTTTTCCACTCCGATAATTTTGTCATCCAGGCCATTACGGTTCAGTTCGTCATACGTGTAAACAGTGACGATGCTACTGCACTTATATTGAATTGCCTGCAAAGCTATGTGAATCCATGCTTCGCAAAGAATTGGCTATTAATGAAATGGAGTTGAAAAATGGCTTGCTATCTTTACCACAAAAACCAGGTCTGGGATTTGAACTGAATGAAGATGCCTTGAAGAAATTCACCGTGGCTTGATTGTAGTGAAACAGTAACAAATTGTGTCACCTCATTAATCACTCATAAATCCAGTTTGCATTCAGAGTAACCCACCCAGCAAAACTGCCTGAAATATGGGCGAAAGGTTCTTTAGACTGCCCGAAATCTTTGGGTTCTATTAAGCCACATTTCGAGTTATTAAAAAATAATATCTTCTGCCTAAAAATAGTTAAAAAAACTGGGGCAATAAATGCATTCTTTCTAAGCATTTCTGCTATCGCTTTAGGCGATTTATCGCTGTTTTTGCCATAAATTCTGTTGTATTGCGAATCCGCTTCAAAATGATCTTACTGTCTTTCTAATCTACTCTTATTTAGGTACGCCTTTTGCGAATAAGAAAAATATGCAAAGGGATTTTCTTAGCTGGATAGATAGTGCTTAATGGAATGATCACTTGCATCCCATACATGTTGCGCGCCTGTTTGGAAAAATGGATTAGTAATTCTGAACTTATTATTGAATGATTAGATTGGTGGTGAAACATGTCGCAAGGAAATAAAGCGGTTAAAATTGATTTGTTTAATTTCAGCACACCGCAAATGCGTGCCTTCCACATGAGTTGGTTTTCATTTTTCCTTTGCTTTTTTGGCTGGTTTGGAATTGCTCCCATGCTGATGCTGGTGCGGGATGATCTTGGAATCACGACGGACCAGATTGTAACAACCAATATGGTTGCCGTTGCTAGTACTATCTTCATGCGGCTTTTTATCGGCTGGCTATGTGACCGTATAGGTCCGAGACTTTCTTACTCCATTCTTCTGGTTGCCGGTTCCATTCCTGTCATGACAATTGGCCTTGCTGACAGTTATGCCTCTTTTCTTCTGATGCGAATGGCAATTGGAGCTATCGGCGCAGCTTTTGTTATTACTCAATATCATACGTCAGTGATGTTTGCTTCAAACTGTGTGGGAACAGCAAATGCGACAACTGCTGGTTGGGGAAACATGGGAGGCGGTGTGACACAAATGGTGATGCCCATGATTTTTACTGCGGTATTAACTGTTGTTGGCACACAAACTTTAGCCTGGCGTTGGGCAATGGTTCTTCCCGGAGTGGCGATGTTTTTTACAGGAATTGCTTATTTCTTTCTCACACAAGATTGCCCGGAAGGAAATTATTCTGATTTACGTGCAAGGAAAATAAAAGAAGGAAGCGATGGAGTGACAAGTGCATTTTTTGCTGCTTGTACTGATTATCGAGTTTGGGTTCTTTTTGTCCTGTATGGTTCCTGTTTTGGAATTGAATTACTGGTGAATAGTAAAGCAGCTCTCTATTTTGCAGATTATCATGGAATGAATTTAAAAACAGCAGGCATCATTGCAGGCCTGTTTGGGGTGATGAACATTTTTGCAAGAACATTGGGTGGTTACGTTGGTGACAGGCTCGGAAATAAATTTGGTTTGAATGGCCGAGTGAGATGGCTGTTCCTGGCTTTGTTCATCGAAGGTTTTGCTTTAATCTTTTTCTCACGAATGACAACTGTACCACAGATTGTTGGGGCGCTGATTGTTTTCAGCCTTTTTGTACAAATGTCAGA
>JAJRVU010000415.1 GCA_024277145.1 Planctomycetota bacterium | reverse complement strand
ATATCGATTGGTTTCATATTTCGATCCGGTGCATCAAGAAATGCCTGAAGCATCAGGTGGGCTGCAAGTTTATCAAGTTTCGACTTTCGTTTTTTCCAACTGAGGTTAGCACCTCTTAGCAAATCATCTGCTGAACTGGATGTGAATCTTTCATCCCAATAAATCACGGGCAATGATGTCAATTCATTCAGCCACTCTCCATATTCTCTGCTTGCTTTAGCGAGTTCTCCTTCATCACCACTCATATGCACGGGCAACCCGACAACAATTCCGACGGCTCGATTTTCTTCAACCATCTGTTTTATTTTTCGAGCATCAGCTTCTTCATTTTTTCGAGTGTAGTTATCCATTGGACTCGAATATTTCTGATCAGGAGAAGAAATCGAAAAGCCAACACGTTTCCTGCCAAAATCAACTCCGATTAACCGACCATCTCCGGGAAAGTCAGACCCTTTATAAATATTTGTCATAACCATTCTCCCGAAGATAAGCAACAATTTCACGAATGGAAGCTTCATCATTCTTTTTTGCAATTAATGTGGCATCTGGTGTATGCACGATGAGGCAATCATCCAAGCCGGAAGTCACTATTAAATGCTCTGAATCTGTCGAGCGGATAAGACATCCTGAAGTTTCCATTCCATAATGATTTGCATCAATGCAATTTCCCTGTTCATCCTTTTCAAGCATTCTAGCAAGCGACTGCCAGGTTCCCAGATCATCCCAATCAAACTGGGCGGGAATCATTTTACATAAATCCCGGGATTTTTCTAACACTGCATGATCAATGGAAATTGACTTCATTTTCTTAAATTCAGCTTCCAGAACAGCTTGTTTATCCGTTTTCCCCCAGGAATCCTGAATATTCTGCAATCCCTCACCAATTGCCGGCTCCAATTCCTTGATCAGTTTTAAAATTTGTTTTGCTTTCCAGATAAAAATCCCGCTGTTCCAATAATACTGGTCAGATTCCAGAAACTGAATTGCTTTCTCCTTCTCCGGTTTTTCATGAAAGGATGTAACATGATAAACATCAGCACCGTTTTCATTTTCTGAATCAGAATTCAATCCATTTTTTTCAATGTAGCCATATCCGGTGGATGGATAGGTGGGAGGAATCCCAAACAGGAGAATTGCTTTGGGATTATTTTCGACGTACTTAAATCCTGAATTGATATTTTCACAAAAGCTCTCTTGATCCTGAATGATATGATCAGCAGGAACCACCAGCATTGTTGCATCGTCATCCTGTTTGAGTAGCTGGAGAGCAGCCAACCCGATGCAGGCAGTAGTATTTCGAGCAAATGGTTCAACAATCAGATTGGAAGAATTCAAACCGGGAAGCTGTTTTTGTGTCTGTTCGGCCTGTTGCTGATTGGTGACCACCCATCGATTGTTTTCTTCAGCAAGCGGTGAAATTCTGGAAAACGTCAATTGAATCATGCTGGAATTTCCAACAAGATTCAACAACTGCTTGGGCATCAGGTTTCGGCTTTGTGGCCAAAACCGGGTTCCGCTTCCTCCAGCCATGATGACTGCATGACGCATATTTTCACCGAGAACTCTCTTCGAAATAGGTGTCTATTTTAATTTCTCTGTCCAAATCTTTTTTTGCTTCGACATCTTCAGAACTGAGTGCAAATAAAGGGCTGATTTCTACAATCACATTCTTAGCAACTTCAATCCCTGAAGATTCCAACCATTTTTGATGCAACTGGCTTATTGCCTGTTTCACCTTTTCGGGTGAATCATTTCCTGATGCATTTTTGACAGGATTAAATTCAGCCACGCGGTCCGCTTCCACAACCAATGCTTTGGAAGCAAAGGGAAGGGCATCAAAAATAAATTTTTCAAATTTATAGGCGTTCGGTTCCTCGGGTTCAACATGAACCTGTGTTGAATGATCCCAATAAGGTACTTTTTTATGGGCAATATGAACCGGAAGACCAAAATGATCGGTTAACAGCTTCGTTATGAATTTCACATTAAGAACATGGATCGCCATATTTCCAGCCCAGTGCATAATTTCCCCTGAATGGTCTTTTTTTCGGGCGACATCCTCAGACATATCACTGTATTCGATAATCCGAGTTTCTCCATGATAATCACAAACAACTCCCATTTTTTCATCCGGGGATCTTTTTGCAACAACTTTTGTCGTCATTTCAGATTGATGCTGAATGTGATAACCAAGAAGCAAGGGATCACATAAAATAGCAGTTGGATTATCAACCTGATGATAAAACAGATACTCAACTCCGAAGTCATTGATCACCTGAAGCAATCCTGCATCCTCAATGGCATTTAATAATCCACCATGTCCATCGGGGCTCAAAGCTAGTTTTCCAGGATCAGCTAAGAGCAGTTTTCCGGTTTTTGCATCGACGGCGGGCATCACTCCCTGTTTGAAAAAGAAAATCCGGTCTGAGCGATAACCAAAATAATCATTCTTTTCAAAAAAACCGACTGTCTCTTCATGATTTGCATCGCTGGTCATAATGAAATAAGGAATGCTGCAATCATATTTGAGAGACAACGCAAGTAACTGTTCCACAAAAATCTGAAAAAGTGATTTCCCTGATATCGGTCCAATTTCAAACATTCCTTTTGCGTAAGGAAAGCCCAGTCGCGTTCCTTGCCCTCCTGCTACCAGAACAGCACCAACCTGACCAGACTTGATTGCTTGTTGCCCAAGTTGCTTGGCGTTCAAGTGTTGTTGGTTATCCGGTTCCTGATCATTAAACCTGATGATCTCAGCAGGAGCAGTTGCCTCTTCAGAATTGATCCTGTCTGAATCTTGTTCGTTTGTAGAATTCAAACCTGTTTTCTGGCTGAATAAATCATTGATTTGAGAGAATGCAACCGACTGAATCTGTTCTTCAAACTGTTTCTGATCAGATTGGCTCAATAATTCCCAACCGTTTGCAAGATGTTCCTGCGCATGTTCTGTCAGTTTTGAAAGTATTTCAGCAGGAATTTCAGATGTCATAAGAATTAAGAACAATCAGGATTAAGGGATTAAATTAATGACCAGATCCACATCAGGAAATTCTGAAATAATCACTTGGCCTTTTAAATACAGGAGATAACTGTAAACCACAACACAGGAAACAATTGCTGTTGCAACCAATAATAAATTTCTGGCAACGCGATAATGGGTTTGGGCAATATATTGAGCAATCACTGCAACAAATGCAACCAGGGCAAATTTAAAATAGATCATTCCCCTGATTCCCCAATGATTGAGAAAATATCTTGCAAAGGGATTAGATTCAATAACGAGAGGTTCATATGCAGAATATGCATATTCATTTGATGACAAAAGAATATAGGTCATATAAAAATCGAGAGCACTGACCAGAATATAGAAACTGGTTTCCCTCTCCAGAACCCGAGGCTTATGATAAAGCCAATACCATATAGATTCCGGCGGGGAATCAACTTGTTTTTCACCCTGAAAATCTTCATTTTTCTGCACGAAAAGATGCTCCTTGCCTGAATTACTCTCTTCACCAAATTCGGCAATCAATAAGAATAATTGCGAATAATGGATATCCCGGAATGGATTATGTGGCGATCAATCCCCGGATCTCTTTTAAAATCTCAGGAATCATTTTAAAAGGATCTTCCTTTTCTTCATATTCCAGAACGAGGTAACCCCGATAATTTGCTTTTTTCAGGATATCAATCACGCGGGCAAAATCAGTTCGTTCCTTTTTCCCGTTGACCTTAACCGAAACTTTTAATTGAGCATTAATAGCATACGGAGCAATTTTTTCGAGATCCGCATAAGGATCTGCGGTTGAGAAGTTTCCGCTGTCAAAATTGACTCCAAACCATTCAGAAGGACCAACACCTTTGATAATATTCAGCATGGTTTCTGATTTGGTTGTAATGCCACCATGATTTTCCAAAGCGAGGAAGACCCCTTTTGTCGCTGCATATTCTAAAGATTGGTCAATACATTCGACACACCATTTCACAGCCTGTTCTTCTGAAACGCCTTTGGGAATTTTTCCGCCAAAAATTCGGATTACCGGTGCCCCCAAAATTGATGCATGGTCAATCCAATCACGCGTCTGTTTGAGTTGTTGATCTCTTGCTGCACCTGCAGGCAGACAGAAATTATTCCCTATTGCGGTCCCTGAAATATCAAGCCCCAATCGAAACGCTAAATTTTTGAGAGAATTCAAATATTCCGGTGTGATCATTTTCGGGAAGTAATAGCTGGTTGGCTCAATCCCTTCCAATCCTTGTTCTGCACAAAATTCAAAAAACTTTTCCAGGGTTAATTTTGCATTGGGCAACTGTTCGGAAGTCCAGCCTTTCAATAGAAATCGGTTAAAAGAATACCCAGCCAGACTCAGTTTAAAATAGGGGTGCCCATTTCGAGTAGGGGGCTCCACAGCGACTGCCTGATTCGGGAGAATTGCTCCTGCTCCTAAGACTGTTCCTGTCCCTGCAATTGTGCCCTTTAAGAATTCACGTCGATTTTGCTGATTCATCGCCTGTTTCCCTGTTTATCGTTATTCAGTTTCTCGTTTTCCAGTTTGGTGGAATCTTGTTTTTCCAGTTCATATCAGAGTTTGATTCCCTGTTCATTGAACCATTTTGATATATGGATCTCCTCTTAATGATCTATACGACTCATTATAAGCAGATAGTGAACTCAATTCAGGCAAAATTCCGGGAAATGAGCATCAGTAATAGCCAAGATAACCATTCAGATTCATTACACTTATAGTAAAAACCTGTTATATTTCTCAAAATTACTCGAAAATCATTTTTTTCATTCAATAACGACCGAAAAAACGAGACAAGGAAATCTTTTACAATGCCACGATATGACGCGAAACGCATTGAAGCCAAATGGCAGAAATATTGGGAAGATAACAAAACTTTCAAGACATCTGATCAAATTGATGATCGAGAAAAAATGTATGTTCTTGACATGTTCCCTTATCCCTCCGGAAATGGTCTGCACGTTGGGCACCCGGAAGGTTACACCGCAACAGATATCGTCTGTCGGTACAACCGAATGAAAGGGAAGAATGTCCTTCACCCGATGGGATGGGATGCCTTCGGCTTACCTGCAGAACAACATGCCATCAAAACCGGCACTCATCCTCGCGTGACGACACAGAAAAATATCGACACCTTTCGTCGACAGCTAAAAATGCTCGGCTTCAGTTACGACTGGGATCGTGAAATTTCCACCACCGACACTGACTATTTCAGGTGGACTCAATGGATTTTTCTTCAAATCTTTGATTCCTGGTACGATTCCAAAATGGAATGGACAGACGAATCAGGAAAAAATTGGTTAGGTCGCAGCCGACCTATTTCTGAATTACCAATTCCTGAGGAAGTTAGTAAGCAAGGCGAAGAAGCCATCCGACGATACCAGGATAAACATCGCCTCGCTTATCAGCATGAAGCACCCGTCAACTGGTGCTCAGAATTGGGAACCGTACTGTCCAATGAAGAAATCATTGATGGAAAAAGTGAAAGGGGTGGTCATCCCGTCACACGAATTCCACTTAGACAATGGATGCTCAGAATCACAGCTTATGGTGATCGACTTGTGAACGATCTGGATGAAGTTGACTGGTCGGAATCGATCAAACTGCTTCAAAGAAACTGGATTGGTCGAAGTGAAGGAGCAGAAGTTGATTTCTTCATCGGAAACGGAACTGCTTCTGATCTTGAAAAAGATTTCCAGACATGGAAAGAAGAACGGTCTCAAACCAGTTTTCCAGAAGAGGCTGAAGAGCAGGTCATTCGAGTCTATACAACTCGTCCTGATACCCTGTTTGGCGCAACTTATATGGTACTTGCGCCGGAACATCCTTTTGTTGATCGGCTAACTACTTCCGAACAATCAGAAGAAATCAATCAATACCGCACGAAGGCTGCTTTGAAAAGCGATCTGGATCGAACGGATCTTGCCAAAGGAAAATCGGGAGTTTTCACTGGTTCTTATGCCATTAATCCGGTCAATGGAAATAAAATTCCGGTCTGGATCGCGGATTATGTTCTGATCAGCTACGGAACCGGCGCGATCATGGCTGTTCCTGCGCATGATTTACGGGACTGGGAATTCGCGGTTACTTTTGACATTCCCATTACACGAGTAGTCGAACCACCTGAAAAACATCAACCGAGCAAAGAGGAAAAAGCCCTCGCGCGTGAACATGATGGAAAAACCGAATACCCGTTCAGCGGAACCGGGACTGCTATTAACTCTGGCGAGTACACCGGACTCAAAACAGGAAAATTCAAAAAGCAAATTACATATTTCCTGAATAAAAACGGGTTAGGAAAATCAGCCGTCAATTACCGCCTGAGAGATTGGCTATTCAGTCGTCAACATTTCTGGGGAGAACCATTTCCAATCTGGCACGAACTGGATGAAGAAGGAAACCCATCCGGGTTAATGCGAACCGAACCGGTGGATTCCCTTCCGGTAGAACTTCCTGAGAATTTTAATTTCAAACCACATGGTCGACCAGATCCCCCTTTGGAAGAAGCAAGTGACGACTGGCTTCATCAAACAGCGGAAGATGGCACAAAACTCAAACGGGAAACCAACAGCATGCCTCAATGGGCTGGTTCCTGCTGGTATTATCTGCGCTATATTGATCCTAAAAATTCGGATTTTTTGATTGATCGAGAAAAAGAAAAATATTGGATGCCGGTTGATCTGTATGTTGGCGGGGCAGAACATGCTGTCCTCCACCTGCTTTATGCAAGGTTCTGGCACAAGGTCCTTTTTGATCGGGGAATTGTTTCGACACCGGAACCGTTTCATAAACTGGTTAATCAAGGAATGATTCTTGGTGATACTGAAATCACCGCTTACCAGACAGAAAAAGGGGAATGGGTTTCCTCAACGGATGTCAAATCAGAAACAAATGAATCTTCTGGTAAAACAGAGTTTGTCCACAAGCAAACTGGTAAAATCCTGAGCTCAATGAATCTGGAATCAGATCAGGCTGAGAAAAAAGGAGAGCACTTTGTTCTCGTTAAAAATCCGGAAATTGTTGTTGAGAGCAGGGCGTTTAAAATGTCCAAATCTCGCGGGAATGTCATTAACCCTGATGATGTTGTTTACCAGTATGGTGCAGATTCCTTACGCTTGTACGAAATGTTTATGGGACCGCTTGAACAGACCAAACCGTGGAACATGAGTGGTGTGGAAGGAGTTCGCAAATTCCTGAACCGTGCCTGGCGAATGATCACCGATGAAAGAGCGGATGAAATCGTTTTGAATTCCGCAGTCAAAGATGTAGAACCGGATGAAGATCAACTCCGTATTCTTCACAAAACCATTAAAGCAGTCACGGAAGATATCGAAAAAATGTCTTTCAACACATCCATCAGCAGGCTAATGGAATTCACAAACGAGTTCACGAATCAGGATATCAGACCAAAATCGGCTATGTCTGATTTTGTACTTCTTGTAAGCCCGCTTGCTCCTCATTTTGCAGAAGAACTGTGGTCCATTCTAGGCAATGAAAATACTCTTGCTTATACGCCGTGGCCGGAATTCGACGAAAGTAAAATTGTCGAATCGGAAATCGAAATTCCGGTGCAGGTGAATGGAAAACTGAGAGCAAAAGTGAAGGTTCCTGCAGAAGCGGACCAGGCGACCATCCAGGCAGCTGCAGAAAAAGACCCTAATATGGCTCAACATCTGGAAGGCAAGAATGTCGTTAAAGTGATTGTCATCCCCGGCAGACTGGTCAACTTTGTCGTTAAATAACGGCTTGGAACGGCCTCAGCATCACTTTTCTGCGTTTTTTTCGCACAGAATAGGATTTACAACTCCATTCTGCGTTTTATCATCCTATAATATGTATGGTAACAAACAATACTAAACATGGACATACGATCATGCTAATCCAATTCTCAGTGGAAAATTTTCGCTCGATATCTGACAAGCAAACCTTAAGTATGGTAGCCAGTTCAGACAAATCCCATTCAGAAAATCTCATTGAATGCGAAAGAGTTAAATTACTACCATCGACAGCCATCTATGGTGCTAATGCATCGGGTAAGAGTAATTTCGTAATGGCTCTGGCTGCAATGTCTCGTATCGTCAGAACTTCTGCAACTCAGCTAAATTTAGATGACGAGATCCCGGACATTGGTCCATTTAAGTTAAATGAGAAAAAGAATGAACCAACTTTTTTTGAGGTTGTGGTCCTAATCAATGGAACAGAATACCAATATGGATTTACCGCTTCACGTAAAAGTATTCATTCTGAATGGCTTTATGTTCGCCTATCGGGAAAGGGAAAGCGTCAAACGCGATTCTTACTTAGAGAGCCCATTGATTCAGATATTAATCAGCCAACTATTTTTGAAATTAAAGATACAAAATATAATTGGTCGCTTCGTGGAGACTTAAATAATTCTAAAACACGATTGGTATGTAATCAAACGAGTGAAAACTGTTTATTTTTATCGAGGGCAGCTCAACTAAATGTAGAAGAACTCCATGATTTATTTCTCTGGTTTAGAAATAGCATTTGGACACTTAATCTCTCAAAGCAACCCGTGAACTTAATAGGAAAAACAGCGATACGAGCCACTCAAGATCCCGAATTTAATAAGAACCTTCAGTCATTTGTTCAAGATGCAGATTTTGGAATAAGTCAAGTACATGTTTCCGAAGAGACTTTTGATAAATCATAAATAATCCCTGATCTTGGTACTAATATCGATACGGGAAAAATAAATAACGAAATTAGATTCTTTAAAATAACGACACAACACCTTAACAAGTCTGGCGACACATCTGTCACAATGGAATTAGATGAAGAATCACAGGGGACACAGCGGTTTTTTGCCCTAGCAGGACCAATTCTTGATGCTCTCAACGATGGCGTACTTCTTGTGATTGATGAATTGGATTGCAGTTTACACCCTTTGCTCGTAGAAAAAATCGTTGAACTATTTAACAACAAGAGTTCTAATAAAAATGGTGCTCAATTGATTTTTACAACTCATGACAGCAGCGTCATGAGACACGAAATACTCAGAAGAGACCAAATCTGGATTACAGAAAAACAATCAAATGGTGCGACAGAACTATTTTCATTGTATGATTTTAATAACGAAAACCGTCCCAGAAATAATGAAGCATTTGAACGAAACTACCTCTCCGGTCGTTATGGTGGGGTTCCAAGCTTTGGCCCGATACTGGAAAACTCTGAAATTAAATGAGTAGCTATAACAGGAGAAAATCCAGTAGGAAACGTTCACACAAGAAAATGATTCTGATTTGTTGTGAGGGTGAAAAAACGGAATATAATTATTTTGAAAGCCTTAGAAAAGATGACAATTTTAAAAAAGTGTTTTCCATTAAAGTCAGAAAAGGCGAAGGGGGATCACCAGACCAAATTGTAAAAAGGGCAATAAAGCACAAGAACAAATCAGGTGTCCCAGATGAAGCATGGTGTGTAATGGACACTGAAACTTTCACTCAGGGAGAGATGCGCAATAAATTAGAAAAATCAATCCGAAAGCTAAAAAAAGAAAAATTCATCCCCTGTTTATCAAACCCTGCATTTGAAGTTTGGATATTAGCCCACTTCAAGAGAACAACTAAATCATTTTTCAAATGTGACAATGTTATTGAAGAACTTAACAAGGAATGGAAAAAGACTTTTAAAAAAGAATACGACAAATCAGATCCTGCAATTTATAAGAACACAATAGACAAAATTAAAGCTGCTATTGGAAATGCGAAATGGATATTTGAAGAGAGTCCTGAACATTCAGGAAAAGAAAGTGTGCTGGACTGCAATTCATCCACAGAAATTTACAAACTTATCGAAAAACTTACCCTTCAATTATAGAACAGTAAATAATTTTACTTACCACCCTGCACGCCACGTAATCCGGGAAGGAAGTTGGCAGCAGGGTTTTTCTTAATTTCAGCTTCTGCTTTTTTGTTTTCCGGGTCCTTTTTGTCTGCAGCCTGTTTGGCTCCTTTCCCATCAAGATGACGAATCACTTTGATATCGTGCTCTTTTTCGTCGTAACTGTATTTCCAGTTGCCGGGCAGCACTGGCAACCTGATCTGCCCCTGAATCACAACCTTTTCCATGAACTCTTCATAGTCTTTGGGATAGATTCCATGTTCAGCCCTGTATAACTCAATCGCATACTTCGTCTGGCCTTTATAATGTTTTTGCAGGATTGGGCCATAGGCTTCTAACGCACCTGTAATCGGGTTAGAGATTTTCACTTTGGAATCACTGATTTCAATATTGGCATTGGGATCAAACTTTTCGATTTCCTGAGTTGTCTTGCCAATGATACTGTTGGGTGATTTCTTATTCTTCTTCTTGGCTTGCTTGGGGGGCGAACTACCCAGACAACCTGTCAGGAACAAGGAACACAGGAGAAGAACAGTAACAATTCTCTTGGAGTAGATACCGGTGAGATGCATACTGGGAACCTTATTCTAAAAGCTGAATTATTAATGAGCCGACACAGAAAAATGAGGTTTGATAAGTGCAAGTAATTGAACCACTGTCCATTATAGGCAAAAAATTTTGCTTTGGCATCATGTTTGCGAGATATTCAATTAGATTAACAAAATTTGTGCTTTTCAAATGAGGAGATGCCAAGATGATGGACTATTACCAAACCACAAATGTTGCCAGTGGAAGAGCATTTAATGTACAAGTTGAAGGATCGTATGATGCAAATCATCTCAAAAAATTATTGAAGAAAATTAATATCAACCTCTTGAATAACAAGCAGTTAGCAGGATCCTGCAATTGGGTTTTCCGGCTTCAACCAACTAATAAAACTTCGGAATTCCAGTTAAGGAGAATTCTATCTAAAATTCATAGTGCCAAAATTGTCTCTTAATTATTGGAACATTGTCAACAATTTTTCGATGAGTACGTGCATTATCATGCTGCAGTGAAATTGTACAAATCGAGGCAAAATGCCCGCCCTCAAAACACATCCTGTTCCCCTTAAAGGTCCCCATTCCCTCAAAACTTCATTTCTGTTTCTGTTTCTGTTCTGACTGAACAGTTCATCTTGACCTTCTTAAAACCGCTTTATATCGAAAATCAGACAAACCTCCGCTTTTATGACTTTCCTCTCTCAATACAGGGTGATTTATGGTAATTCACAACCATAACCTGGAGAGAACAGTCCCTTTAAGGTTAAATTACGTGATTCTAGAGCGAAATTCCCCTTATATTAAGCCATCCAGTTAGCCAATATTTTGTTCATTTGATAACATTGGGCAAATTATGAAGAGGAGTTGCTATTACATTTAT
>JAJRVU010000414.1 GCA_024277145.1 Planctomycetota bacterium | reverse complement strand
CTCAAAGAATCAGTCCATGCCATTGAGGATCAGGAAACACAGAAACTGTTGAATGCATAATAAACATTGCGGGAACCGTTCCTTGCCGGTTCTCGCAGATTTTGGGATGGAAGCCAGGCGTACCTGATGGAGTCACCCTTAGAGGCAGACCAGTCAGTAATCACTGGCCGTATTTAAGATTCAATTGTTGAATCTCCTTTCTGATCTGGATTCCCCCTCTCGGAACTTCCAGACCTCTTTTTGAGAATTGTCACGTTCTCCTTGCGCAGATTGAGAAAACGTGGCAATGTCCTCCACTGTCTGCACCACTTTGTATTTACCAGTGCAGTCAGGAACGCGAATCTGAAGGGTTGTGACTCATTCTGATGAACAATCCATAATTGTTCCTTCAACAGAAAGGTTGATCCAATGGCTAAGAAAAAAAGTAAGAACCCACCAGAAAAAGTTTTTCGTATCGGATTTGTCTCAGCTTCAGTTTTCGGACACGAAATTGAGACAGACGAAGGTTCGATTACGATCCGCAGTGTCAATGTGCAAAAGCGTTATAAGGATGAAGATGATGTCAAATACACCTCTTCATTCAACTTGGCGGAATTGCCCCAGGCAATCCGTGTCCTGCAACTTGCACAAGGATACATCGAACGCGCGGAAGCGGAAATCATTCTGGACTAGACAATGTCTAGAAATGATGTGGATCGTGGCGCACTGTATAAACAGTCGGAATACCACTTATACCCTCTGCATCATTTGTAGAAACGCTCTAACGTTCTGAAAGATTCGTTTACTCGGCAGCGGTTCATTCATGAGCCGCTGTCAAATTTAATGAATAAAATAAATCCATTATAAGGGATTCATAATATGAAGACTCAGGAACCACTTTTGATTTCTGCAGAACAGTTGGCGGAGATGTTGCAAATCTCGACACGCACTCTTTGGCGGTTGCTCTCTGCAGGAAAACTGATCACCCCCGTTCATATTGGTGGCAGCACCCGTTGGCGACTCGAACAAGTCCGAAAATGGATCGACGAGGGTTGTCCTCCACCAGCTTCCAGCAACAATTAACCAAACCAATTAAATTGAAGGAAATAAACTCATGGCAGCAATCTACAAACGAAAACAGGATAAAGTTAAGAAACGCTCCTGCTGGTACATTGGCTACACCGATTACACTGGCAAACGAAAAACCTGTAAAGGGTTCTCTGATAAGAAAGAAACCGAACGTCTTGCTGCAAAGCTCGAACATGAAGCAATGCTTCGTAAAAGAGGCATCATTGATCCCGAACAGGAAAAGCAGGCTGAGAAGCGAAATGCTTCTCTTGTCGAGCATTTAGAGGCTTTTGAAAAAAGCCTGAGTATGACAACAGCTCGTCATATCAAAAAGACGATCTACCGTGTTCGTCGGATTATTGATGAAGCTGAAATGAAAACAACAACAGATATTGACATTGAATCTGTAGAGGCAGTGCTGTTTGAAATGCTGGAAGAAGGCGAAATTGGGCATAAGACATATAATCACTATGCCTCTGCGATGAGTCAATTTTGTAAATGGATGGTTCCAAATAGGATGTCTGTGAATCCTCTTCAGGGGATCGAAAAGTTGAACACGGAAGTTGATGTGCGTCATCCAAGACGGGCATTGGAACCGAAAGAATTTCAAAAATTGCTTAAAACTGCGAGAGAAAGTGGTGTTTCCATCCAATGTTACACGGGTGAAGAACGAGCCAGAATCTACACGATTTCTTATATGACAGGACTGCGGAGGAAGGAAATTGCCAGCCTTACGCCCCGAAGTTTCAACCTTGCAGGGAATCCTCCAACATTGACGGTTGAAGCAGCCTGCTCAAAACATCGGAGAAAAGATATCCTTCCCCTCCATAAAAAGTTTGTTCCTCTGCTCAAAGAATGGATGACAGATGATCTTGACGAACCACTCTTTCCTAAGCTGGCAAAGCGACGAACTTCTGTCATGATTAGGAAGGATTTGGAACGCGCAGGAATCCCCTATCGTACGGAAGAAGGTTTTGCAGATTTTCACGCTGCAGGACGGCACACGCACATTACAGAGTTATTACGAAATGGTACATCGCTTCCTGAAGCAATGAAATTGGCACGTCACTCAGATGTGAAGATGACAATGAGATATTCTCACATTGGAATCAACGATCAACACAAAGCAGTACAGAAATTCCCTGGGAGCATTTGGGAGTGCTTCAAAGACCAGCAATGGGCATAACACGTCAGCGGGTGACACTAAAGAGGCTGACTCCCCAAACGACGAAACCCCTGTGGATGGCAGGGGTTGTTATCAAAATTCATCGTCTGACACTGAATGTCAAGAGCGGAGAGAGGGGGATTCGAACCCCCGGTACCTTGCGGTACACAGCATTTCCAGTGCTGCACAATCGGCCACTCTGTCATCTCTCCGTGGTCGCCTGATATTCAAGCTGATAAGAATATAATCAAAAGGTTCATTAAATGGAATCGGTCCTATGCAGGATCATCCCAAAATAATGGTTATATTTCAGACTGTATATCCAGTCGAGATAACACCTAGACCTTCAATATCATTTATAGAAACGCTTTAACAGGGCTATTTCATCCTGTTTGAAAGGCCTGCGTTCTCAATCTGAACGACAATTATTCTGAAGACAATTCCAATTTGTCAGGTTTTAACAATATCCATCTGCAAATTGGTACCAACCTGGATCTGATTGTTAATCAGGGTTGTTCCTGCGATTTTGCGAACTGTTTCCTGTGCAAGTTGTTTTTGATAATAAGTTTCTACAGTCCCTGTCAGAACAATATTGTCATCCTGAATATCAGCGCTCACGCGGCTGAATGCAAAATAACCATTCCGGTTAATTGCTGACTGGACAATTTCTTTGAGTTGATGCGGCTGATCAGCGTAATGCTTCAGACTCATAACGATTTTCCTTTGAATGTTAAAATGTTTTGTCTTGAATTTTCTATTTTGCCCTTTCATGGTGAGAGTGTCGCTTTTAATTAAAGTCGGTGCTTTCGGCAGGTAATATTAATCTGGTTAAGTTAATTCAAGTTTTCCTGATGTAGCTGTAAAGATCCCTTTGAATGATTGGTTTAATCGTTATTACGGGAACTCGAGCAGAGCCTCTTTGCATGCGTTTTCGGGCGAAATTGGGTCAAAATCGTGCCTATGAAGGTGTTTTCGAGAGTTTGGTTCCTGTAGATGGCCTATTTTTACAATCAATTGATGTTTGTTCAGTGTTTATGGGGAATTCGGTATAGACAGGATTTCAAGTATCCTTAAAATTCCGGCTCCCCGTAGGATGGTGATGGCATCATCCGGAAAATCAATTTGAAACAGGATTCACTTTTTGAGCACCCTGTTTCTATTGAGTGAAAAAAATGAATTGATCATTTGCAGTTTTGAATATCCCCGTAGTCAAAATTGTGAAATAAAAATTCCGTTTTTCAGAGACAGAAACCTGTTTGGTTAATGTTTTAATAAAACGGTTCCAAAAATAATAAACACGAACGACCCAGTCGTTCTCGTAGTCCGCAGTGACGGAGAGGACAGTTCGATATGATTTCAAGACAGGTAATGTTGCGCGTAGCGTGCATCAGTTTCATAGCAATCAACGCAGGTTGTTATTCTCATAATCCTTATGGTCGTGGATATGGTTATCCTGGCAATGCAGGTGGCTACCCACAGGGTGGAGTGATCCAGGCACCAGGAGGATTTGCCCCTTCTGTCATTCCTGAATCAACTTACCAGCAGGGGAATTCTCCAACGTTGGCACCTACCAATGATAATAATTTCGATGATTCCGGTAATTCTGGAGATTTTAATGACAATGCTCCTACTTTCGGTGATGGAAATTCCGGCAACGGTGATAGTGGTGGAGTGCCTGATTATCCAAATGAAGACTTACTGAATTCAGGTGAAAATAAATTAGAATACGATAATGATGATTTCTCTTCACCTGATAATGATGGAACTGACTTTTTTGAAAACAGTGACCCAAATTCATCACTTCCAATCAACAAAGAGGTTGAACAGGTTGCCTATTCTTCAGCACAAAAATTCAAGCAACCAAAACGTTTTCAGCCGACAGCAAATGCGATCCCCATTAAAAAAAAAGTTGCTAACAAGCTAAAATCGACTTCTCCGTATGGTTACGACAAAGTGCAATACAGTTGGTTAAGGGGAGTTGTTGATTACGATTCTGAAAACCAATCGTGGCACATCATGTATAACATCAAGCCTGAAGCGGATGACCAGTTTGGTGGGGAGTTCGCTATGGTGAGCCATCCGGGTCTTGAAAAATTAAAAGATGGTGACGTTGTCCTTGTGAAAGGATATGTTGATGACTCCGATCGTGATGCTTATGGCAAAGTCATTTATCAGGTCGAAGAGCTGGTTCCACTCAAGAAAAAATAAGAATACAATTCATACGTCAGACTATAGCCTGACCTGCAGCTTAAGAAGAAATAAACGCAGAAGAAAAAACTAGCATTGGTTCAAATCACCTTGCCTGATCCAACAGGGGTGGCCCAGCCATGCTCAGCTGGCTGGGTCGCGCTAGCGACAAGAAGATTCACCATACGCAATCAATTTCTTTTGTACTTTCCATTAAAAATATTATTCACGACATAAGCTGATGTTGAATTGAGCATTTGACATCAATTGAACGATGAAGGTAAGACTTCTTGTGCCTTCGGCACCCAACCAAGCAAGTTGGTCGGGCCACCCCTATTTTCTTTATCCTGAACTATGAATAAAAAATTCGAGTGACTATTCATCATAAATAATTCACTCATTTAAAATAGAATTGGTAAAAGCGTGCAGTTTACGCCAGTCTTTGGTGAAAACGGACTTTGTTTGAAATATCTCCTAAAACCGAGTCAGTCACGAAGAATGCGAACAAAGGATAAAATAGGTGGAATGTAAGGCCTGTTTTTAGAGTCAATTTGCCGTTAAAAATAGCATCTCTTAACACAAAATCCGTTGCGATAAGTCTCTTGAAATCGAATTCAGAATCCCACCGTTGACACAAATTCTCTCTGCCTGTAAATTTCATCACCGTAAGTAATTAATTCATTTATTAACCTGTTTTGGAAGGATTAGTTTTGAAGAATATTTCTTGCGTAAACGGATCTCATTTTCTTTAATTTGGAAATGAGTTTGGAAGGTTCTGTTGTCAGGGAGGACAGCGGTGTTGAGAATACCTCAAAATTTATACAGACACAAAATATTCAGGCTGGCTTTTGTAGCCAGTTTTTGTCTGCCGGGGTGTTACACAACATCATCAGTTCCTCCATCTGCTTCGATTCAACCTCGTGGTCCGAATCCGTTGCAATCTGGTGCCGTTGAATTTTCTGATCGATCCAGCGAACTCAAAGCTGGTGAAAACATTGGATCATTCAAACAGTTACCAAATCATAACGATGATTCATTTGAATCGTGGAAAACCGGGTTGGATGGTTTTGGATGGAAGCCTGACGGAGAAGAACGGAAGTGGAATTCGATTGTACTTCATCACACTGCTGCTAATCGTGGTAGCGTGGAAAGTATTCACGAAACTCACATACAAAGAAAAGACAGTAAAGGAAACCCCTGGCTGGGAATCGGATACCATTTTGTTATCGGTAATGGCAACGGAATGGAAGATGGAGAAGTTCAACCTACTTTTCGCTGGCGGGAACAACTTCACGGTGCTCATGCAGGAAAACGGAGTTACAACCAGTTGGGAATTGGAATCACGCTGGTTGGAAATTTTGAAAAAGGCCCTCCAACGGAGGCACAATTAAATTCGGTAAAACAGTTGGTCGCTCAACTAAAAAATGAATACAATATTCCTGATGAACAGGTTTTTGGACATGGCGAAGTGAAAGCAACAGCCTGTCCGGGAAAACTCTTTCCTCTGGAAGAAGTTAAAAAAGCTAATTGATACGATAGAAAGATCAAATAATGACATCTCGTTTTTCACATAATTTCTGGTCAGAATGGATGCAAAATCAGACCGGGAATTTTTTTGAAAACTCTGGATTTGATTTGCTTGGCGAAGATTCGCAATCAGAGTCTCCACAGCCAGAATTCATGCAACCAGAATTTGCGCAGCCAGATTTCCCACAGCCGAATTATTCACAACCAAATTCCAATGTGCCAGCAGAAAGATTTCTTCTTCAGGGAGAGGTTGAATCTCCTGTCCCGCCCGGATGTCAGTTTTATCTTCCCCCCAAATATGAACACAACTATGCTTACCCGTTGATCATCTGGTTACATGGTGATGACGGAAATGAACATAACCTTCTTTCCGTGATGCCTGAAATTTCGGACCAGAATTTTCTCGGGCTTTCGTTTCGGGGAAACAAACCTTCAGGAAAAAGCAACGCAGGACGAACCTGGGATTTTTCTCCCTGGGAAATGGATCGTTTTGAAGAACATTTACATGACACGGTTTGTGAATTAAGGCAGGAGTACCATATTCATAGTGAAAGAATATTCCTTGCAGGATTTGATTCCGGTGCCACTGTTGCATTAAATCTTCTGCAGAACCGAACGGATTGGTTTGGCGGCGCACTATTATTTGGTGGCCGACTTTTTAATCAACCAAATCAGGTCTTGGAATCTCAACGTGATGGACAAGGAACTCCTGTCCTTTTGGGATTAGGTTCTCATGACCATCCGGAAGTGATGGCAGATCATGTTGCAGCGATTCCTTTTCTGAAAGGAACAGGAATCGAAGTCTCTACCCGGATGTATGAAGCGGGCCATGAAATGACCGGAGAGATGCTTCGGGATATCAATTACTGGATTATGGACCGAATCTGTTCCCCTGCAGCCATTTAAAGATTTATTCATGTCTCTTCTCAAGAAGTGTTTCAGGGGAATTGTACGCCCTCTCATAAGTATTCTTGCTCCTATTCGCACGCACCTCTCTTAATTCCCACGTGATTGAAATTACAAAACTGTTATAATCGTAATATTCGGAACACCAGTTTTGATCGTGTTGCAGATACTCCTTCTTATTACATGCAGATAAATAAACCTGTATTAAGATTGCTTAAGAGACCAGATGTTGTTTTCTTACAACATCTTGAGTCCACTTTCAACAATTCATTTCTAACAATTGAAAAGTTGAAACGCGATATAAAATTACAGGAATATATAACACAGGGATATCAGAAAATGGCTACCGTGACAGAAGAGCCAGAATTAGAAGAGACGGAACCAAAGCCTTTGGCAGATCAAGCGCTGTTGATTGATCGGACTCCGGAATGGTTTGCAGCCAGTTCGCATACATTTTTCTTTGTTTGTGGGTTAGGAATGCTTTACCTTTTTCTGGGGGTCCGTCCACTCTGGCATACTGATCTCTGGGGCCATCTTTCGTATGGCAGATACATCGTCAACAACGGTCATATTCCCGAAACGGAACCGCTACTTCCTCTTTCTGAAGGAATGCCTTTTGTGGATACCGCCTGGTTGAGCCAGGTAATTGGATACAAAATATTTGAAAAGTTAGATATTCCAGCCATGCAGTTTGTGTATGCACTCAGCATTACATTTTGCATCGGCTTGATTTATTTCACCGCTTATAAAAAGACTCGCAATATCTGGATTTGTGGGGCTGGCTCGGTCCTGCTTCTCTGGGGAGATTGGCAGCAATTCTTGATTGCCCGCCCACAGGTGGCTGGTCTTGTCTGCATGATTACGCTCTTCTGTCTTCTTTCTGCATACAAATGGAGAAACTGGTTCTGGTTTGTGATTCCCGGAATTTTTGCTCTCTGGGCAAACCTTCATGGTTCATTTCCAGTCGGACTTCTGATTCTTTCAGCCTGGACCTGTGGTCATGCTGTCGATGTCTTCAGGAAAACTCGCAATTGGAAATCACTGTTTCAAAACCGGAATATCAGGCGATATTTTCTTCTGACAGAACTGTCTGCGTTGGCAGTCTTGATTAATCCTTATGGAATAGAAATCTATTCTGCTGTGATTTCGATTTCTCAAAATGCAAATATCAAAGATCTGGTCGAATGGGAACCTTTGACATTACGGATGAAACAGGGGCAGGCAGCAGCGGCTATTGTTTTATTGCTTATTATATTATATCGATATTCTCCTCGTAGAGTGACTGCAAAAGAATTCTTTTTGCTTTTCGGATTTGGAGTAAGTGCCCTTTGGACATCCCGTATGATTTTATGGTGGGTTCCAGTTGCATCCTATTACGCGATCATCCATGCAAGGGCAATCCTGATTTTCAAACCGTCACAGAGTATTCCACGACCAGAAAAAAGCAGTAAATGGATTGTTGCCTGCATTGGATTGGTTTGGATTTCCTTTGCTTATTCTTCGATGGGAATGAAAGTGATTCATGGAAAACAAGCTGATCCTGAAAAAGCTCTTTCTTCTCAAACGCCATTGGGCGCTCTTCGATACCTGAGACAAAACCCTCCCAAAGGATTGGTATTTAATACTTATGAATGGGGAGACATGCTTCTCTGGGCCGGCCCGAAAGATATGAAATTGTTCCTGGCATCACATGCACATTTGGTGCCGGAAGATGTCTGGGAGCATTACATGTTAATCAGTAATGCAGGCCCTCACTGGGAAGCACTATTGGATCGGTACAGTGTTAATACGATTGCGATTGATAAACCGAGACGAAACATGCTGATCAATCTGCTTAGAAAAAATGAGAATTGGAAAGTTGGTTTTGAGAATGTGGAAGCAGCCATCTTATTGAGAAAAAAACCACTTTGATTTGTGGGGAGTGTAGTGCTCTTGCGAGCTTTAAATGTCCGGTGGCAATTTCCAGATGGCACGCTCGTTGGCGTGCAGGTCAATACGAGCTAAGGGACATTTATCGGTAGTTGAACTAGT
>JAJRVU010000025.1 GCA_024277145.1 Planctomycetota bacterium | reverse complement strand
ATAGTCGTCTTTATTGAATCCCCATTCTGTCCTTTTGACCTGTGTGGTATCATCTGTTTTTGCTTACTGTCTAAATTTAATGATTGATATTTGATGCCCAAATCTTTGTTAGGAATCCTGTTGATTGCCTTGCTAGTGCGAGCAGGCATCGCGTGTGGATTACAATATCAGCTTGAAAATCAATGGAATCGTTCATTCCTGATTGAAGGAGACGCAAACGGTTACTGGGAATTAGGAACAAAGATAGCCAATGGGGAAGCGTATGAAATTTATGATCCTCCACGTAGAATATTAAGAATGCCCGGCTTTCCTCTTTTTTTGGCGGGTGCCATTAAAATTTCCAACGGATCTTATCTTTTTGCAAGGCTTACGCTGGCAGTGATTGGAACACTTTGTTGCCTGTTCGTTTATATGTTGGGGAAAGAACTTTTCGATAAACAAGTGGGGCTGATTGCTGCGGGTTGGTGTGCAATAACACCCATCTATGCAGGATTCTCCGTGGTTTTGTTAAGCGAAACTCTTTTTGCTTTATTGATGCTTATCAATCTTTGGCTCGGAACGTTGCTTTATCAAAAAATTAAAGATGGCCAAACAGGTTTACTTCTTTCGATTGCAACCGGGGTGCTCATTGGGCTTGGAACGTTAGTGCGTCCTTCGTGGATTTTAGCGACTCCGATATTGGCTGTTTTTATCATCCTGATTGCAGAGAAAAAAATGAAAGGGTTCATTGCTGCCTCTCTGATTATTGCAGGTCTTTTTGTAACACTCCTTCCCTGGACAATTCGAAACCATCAGGTCAGCGGACATTGGGTGGTCACATCATTATGGTCAGGACCAAGTTTGTATGATGGACTCCATCCCAATGCAACCGGTGCCAGTGATATGAAGTTTTTTGAAGAGGATCAACTTCTGAATCGAATGACCGAATATGAAATGAACCAGCATTATCAGTCAGAAGCGATCCAGTTTGCGAAAGAGAATCCAGACAGAGCAATTGAGCTTTCAATCATTAAATTAGGCCGATTCTGGAACTTATGGCCCAATGCAGACCAGTTTCAGAATCCCTTATTAAAGGTTGCCGTAATTGCCTTTTTTGCCCCGTTGATCATTTTTAGCCTGATTGGTCTCTTTAAGTACCGAAAACAGGGGGTAATCCTGCTTATGACAGTAGGACCAATAGCCTATTTTTCGCTGATCCATCTTCTCTTTATCGGGTCTTTAAGGTATCGTCTCCCTGCTGAATACCCACTTTCAGTGCTTGCAGTTGCAGGGTTTATTGCTCTTTGGAATTTGAAGGTCAAACCTGAATTTAGAACAGATGAAAATTCAGGGAACTAATTCGCTCAATTGCCATAAGAAAGTTACACGGATCAAGGAATGATCTGTATGGTTTGAATGGAATCAAATGACCATCCGTAAAACAATCAAATGGTTTACGTTACTGCTTTTTTTAGGCGGGATGGTGGCAGGTGCGTATGGATATAAGCTTTGGAGTGAATCGGATGAGCTTCTCAGGCAACAAGTTCTTACAAAACTGAAAAAGTCTGCTCCCGGCTGGAATTTTGAAATTGGGAAAACTCGATACGTCTGGCCTCGAAGGCTTTACCTCTACAACATCAAGCTGACTTCCGATACGGAATCCAGTGCAATTCTGACTGTCCCCCAAATTATTATTTCTGTGGACCGGCGTGCGCTTTCGGAACATCAGGAAATTCTCATCGAAAAAATTCAGGTGATCGGTGCGCATGCAGAACTGGATCGAAAGTTGGATGGAAAGTGGAATTGGCAATCACTTCCTCCATTGCCACCATCCGATAAAAGCTGTCCTGAATGGTTTATTGAACACGCATCGGTGACTGCAAAATTTGAACAAGGGAATGACCGACCACCATCAAAAATTGAACTGAAAAATATTGAAGGACACCTTGTTCCATCTGGAAAAAGAAAGTTTTTGATCACGGTTGGAACTCGTCTTAAAGATGCAGGAAAACTTTCCGTAAAAGGGAATTGGGATCTTGCTTCAAAACAATGGAGCATTGATGGTCAGTTGTTTGACATTTCATCCAATGGCGACCTGCTTAATATGCTTGCTTCCGTTTCTCCTGCGATACAGGGGAAGCTTGATCAGGCAAAACAGGATTATGGTTTACATGAAGACGATTCCGTTCAAACCTCGTCAAATGGTCTTGGGATAACCGGCCGGCTTGAACTCGGATTTAAAGTGAAAAAAGAAAAAGAACTTTCTATTTCCTGTCAGGCCAGATTTTCAGAAGGGAAAATTGCCAACCCTTTGCTTCCTTTTCCTTTGCATGATGTTTCAGGATCGTTCTTCTGGGAAAATCAGAAAATTGAAATCAAACAATTCAGCGCAAGAAACGGAACCACTCAATTTCAAGTTAATGGTTTCATTGACAAGTCTCTTAAGGAATTACCGGGACAATTTCAGGTTGATATTGAAAATCTTCCGCTGGATAACAGGCTGAAAAGATGCCTTAAAGGAAAGTTTCTTAAACTATACAGTTCATTCGATCCAACTGGCAGGGTTGATATTACAGCGGGACTGAATTGGGATGGAAAAGAAAAATGGACTCCTTTGAACTTGGTCATGGAGTCAGGAGGTTGCTCATTTGCTCATGAAAAATTCCCGTACCGAGTTCAGAATGTTCGGGGAGTAGTCAAACAGGCTAAAAATAGATTTCATTTGGAGTTGGAAGGTCGGGCAGGGCAGAGTCCTGTTTATATTGGTGGATATGTTAATAATCCGGGACCTGTTGCGGAATGTGATATCGATGTAAGTGCGGAACGAATCAAAATTGATGAACGCTTTCGAGCAGCATGCAAACCTGAAGCTCGAAAGGTAATTGAAGATTTACGATTGGATGGTTTGGCGAATATTTCAGCAAAATTTTATCGACCTCCCGGATTGAACCAGAAGTATGATATTGAGATTATATCGCAAGTTCATCATGCAAGAGTCAAGCACAAGCATTTTCCTTACCAGATTAATGAACTTTCGGGATTGGTCAATTTTAATTCACGAAACGATCTTTGGCAATTTCAGAATTTGAAAGGAATACATGGTTCTGCAGAAATCAGTGGCAAAGGGTTTTATTCCAAAAATCGAAAAAAAGGCTCTCCCTTTGTTCTTATTGTCAATGCTGAAAATGCAAAACTGGATCGGGATCTTTACCAGGCACTGCCGACAAATTTGCAGCAGTCCTGGGTTTCACTTTCACCAAACGGATTTCTCAAATTAGATGCAAGGATGGAATGGGGACCCGGTCAACCATTTGACTTGATCATTCCCAATGCAAAAGTCACGAACGGATCACTCACTTTAAAATCATTTCCGTTCCCTGTGAATAATATGAAAATTTCGTTTAACTATGATCGGCTCAATAAGAAAAAATCGAGATACCAAAGCCATGATCCTAAAATTATCCGTATCATAGAATTTTCAGGAGTACATAATCAAACAACAGTTGAAGGAAAAAATGCAACAATAACTGAGTCAGACGATTCCATATGGAATGTTCATTTCAACAATATTCGAGTCAATGATCTGGTTTCACATGATCCTCTTTTAAGAAGAGTTCTTCCATCCGGTCTGAAGTCCGTTGTGAATGAATTGAACCCGAAAGGCAATATTTCCTTTTACGGTGAACTTGATCTGAAAGGACATTCTCTTGTTCCTGATGAAGTGAACGCTGCATGGGATATCACCACTCTTTTTGCAGGGAATACAATTCAGCTTGGGGTTGAAGTTCAAAGCTTGTTTGGAAAAGCTCGAGCTAGAGGTTCTTATGGGGAAATTGTTGATTCCAGAAAAATTGTAAAGCTGAAAGGGATATTTGATTTTGATTCCCTTCAAGTTTGGGGCTATCAATTGAACCAGGTGAAAGGTCCTTTTTCACTTGATGATCAATATGTTGTTGTCGGATCAAAACATATATTGCGATCTCGCACAGCACAAAATTCATCACCTGTAGGAAACCAAAAAGGAAGAGTCACTGCCAAAGCGATTGGGGGAGAAATCACTTTAGATGCAGTTGCGATTTTGCCAGTTGAAGATAACCCTTCTGGCCAGAAGGATACAATTTATCATGTCCTGATGACATTGGAACAGGGAGAGTTGGAAAAATATGCCCGCCGGTATCTAAAAGGGCAAACCAATTTACGCGGGACAATGAAGGGCTGGATTGATTTACATGGCAGGGGATCTTCTCCTGATAATGTCAGGGGAAAAGGCCAACTTTTGGTCAAGCCTGCTGCTCTTCTTGAATTACCTGCCATTGCCCAGATGATGCAACGAATGTCTGCACCAACTCCGAGGAACTCAGCGTTTCAAAGTGCATTTGCTGATTTTAATGTTGAAAATTCTCAATTCAAATTCAAGCGAATTAGTTTAGTTGGAGATACAATCACTTTCATTGGCAGAGGTGCTGCAGGATTCAATGGCAGGCTAAACCTGGATTTTTATTCACAATTGCCTAAGACTCGAACAGGAGTTTCTTTAGTTGATAATATTGCAAGCCCGGTGATTGGACAACTCTTCCGTGGATGGATTGGTGTTCAGATTAATGGTGAAGTGAATAACCCTAAAACAAGAATCATTCCGGTTCCAGTTGTTGAAGATACGATGAAACAATTTCTGGGAGTCTTTAATGGTCGTCCCCGATCAGTACCGAACCTGCTCATTCCTCCATTGGCTCCTACAAAATCAACACGAAGAAGTTCCAATTCGAATTTGCAGAATGGGTTTAGATTACGTCGATAAACGCAATATTTAGAAATGCAACACTGAGTCTTCTTATTAATTCCGCTTATTGACCATTTGTTTGAAGAACCTGCTCAGTCAAATGCGAACTCCTGCAGTAATCTTCCAGGTCAGGTGTCGGAATAAGTCCTCCAACCACACGTCTGCAAAAATGGTCTAACATCACTTCAATATCTGAATTCTCTGAAGTTAGCGATTCATGACAAGATGATGAATTGACTTTCCACGTAATGTTAATAGGAGTTTCAATTCTGGCAGTTCCTTTTTCACAAATGATTTCACAAAGGAATTGCTTTTTCATAGCAGAGGAAGAATTGCCGTGTTCATGTTTATTGCAACTCAATTCAAGATTGAGTACTGCAGGTGAATGCATCAGGTTGGATTTCTCATATTGAATGCGGATTTCTGAATGAGTCAGTGCTGGGCAAGAAGAATCTTGATGATACTGAACATGAATCTCTTTGGAATTTGATCTTCCGATATAATAACACCAGTCAAACAACCCTCTTAATATTTCGTTAGTATGTAATGCCTTTTGTTTTTGAGGGCAGGTAATGGGGGTTCTTATTTTAATTTCTTTGGGGCGACCCAGTTGTGTTGCAATTAATTCCTGTAAACGGGCGGAAGAAGGCATGTACCGCCTTCCGAGTTCAGGCATAATGTTCAGTCCTTTGGCGTGAACCTCTTCTGTTAATTCTGAAAGCTGTTTCCAGTTGAGATTTAAAGATTCTGCCAGAAACAGGGGTTTGTTCAATTTTAAAAGAAGCTTTAAAACTTCAATGTTTGACCAGCCGGTATCCAGAAGCAGAATTCCCTGCAGATCAGTTATTTTAGAAAAACTGTTAATCCCTTCAACTGAAACTGCATCAAATTCCAGGGAAACCTGTTTCGCTCGATTTGCAACAGGGGCATAAATTGCCTTGATTGCCAACCGATTCGATAACTTTTTCAACGCAGGTTTGTACCGCGTTTCCCAATGATTGCCGATTCCGACGATT
>JAJRVU010000413.1 GCA_024277145.1 Planctomycetota bacterium | reverse complement strand
ATATTTTTTCCCATGGGTGTGTTATTTTTAAATGACCATCCTCCCCACTGAGGCCAATCCCCCGGTTTGACATCACGTTGGGAAATTTCTTTCAGTGCATCTGCAGTTGGATCAGATTGGACTGCTTTTGATGCTGCCCGCATCAGCGAAACAGAAAACATGGTCAGCAGAAGTAAGGTAAAAAGGCTTTTGAATATCAATTTCATTTTGATCTCTCAGTAAAATGAGTTTTTAATTTTAAAGTTTCAAGCAGTTATGAAAATCTATTATCTATTTTAAAGATTTAAAACCAATTGCAAGGGTTTCTCCCTGCAGGAGATTTCCAGTGGAATATCTCCTTGATTAGTGGTTATTTATTCGAATAAACAGCGATATTATCATAAAACACTTCTGCATCCTTTGCATTTCCAAAGAGCCCCGGGCTTCCACTCAGGCTCGGGATTTCGTCAACAGCTTCCACCATCCATTGATCCGGTTCCTTTTGAAATCTTGGCCAGACCTTCCCTTTGAGAATCGCTTTTCCATCCTTGATGGCTGTTTTGAATTTCATGGTGTACCAGACATTGGGTTTCCACTGGAACGGAACTGTTTTCGCCATCCGTAATTGGGGAGGCCAGGTACGAATCTGCAATTGCTGGCTTGCCCCCATCATGTCAAACGTGTACCTCGCACCAATCAACCCGATATCAGGAACTTTTCCATCTTTGATATGTCCCATCACATCTGCTTGAATTGTGTAGTCATGGAAATCGACGTGGCCCATCCATGATTGGCTTCGGGTTCCTTTGGGAATGGTTGTAATTTTCACCATCACACCGTTGCCGTCAATTTTTCGCGATCCCCTTTTAATCATCAAAGAAACATCACTGTATTTTTCACCTTCCCATTTCCAGCTTTCAATCACTTTTTCTTCAGCCAGATTTTTCAAAGAAGGTTCCAGGAAGGCTTTCGCTTTTTCAACGGTATCAATTTTATCTGTCAGCCTTAAATAACGAGTCATGCTATTCCATGTCTGTCGTGGCGTTTTATTGTTAAAGGCAAGTTGTGGCCTTCCACTGTTAATAAAACTGGACATCAGATAAATATAAAGCTGCCCGGATTGAACTTCTTTCTGTGTTAATTTCTGGAAAAGTGCTTCATCAATCACAACAGAACGATATCTTGCGCCAACCCATGTTACAGGAACTTTTCCATCAGAAAAATCAATTTTCCAGGGCAATCCCGGAACGACTCTGATTCGGGAAGAACCTTGAATTTTGTTTGCACCATATGTTGCAGTGACAATCACCGCATCCGGTTTCGTCATTTTTTCGGAACTGGAATATATTCCAGTTTTGCCAATGGTCCCCTGCCCTTTGATTTCATATTTGACATCTTCAGGATCCAATTCGGAAAGAAACTGGCCTCGTCTGTTATAAATACGTGCGGAGAACTTCTGTTTCTGTCCCGGCTTTAGCAGGCATTCCACAGGAACAAGCTGAAGGTGAACCGGTTGTAAATCGCGTGGATCAGATGCTTCTTTAAGCGGTTTCGGTCTTGGTTCTGCACTCGGTTTCTGATTTTTATCACCTATACAATAGAGTGCTGCTGTTGTGGGAACATAAATTCTTCCATGCGAAACAATTGGAGATCCATAAGATTCCTCACCATTGAGCCTCATGCGGTGCAATATCTTGACCTTATTTCCATCGAGTTTAAGCGTGTACCATCTTCCATTGGCTGTACAGGTATAAATTTTTCCGTCTGCATAAAGAGGACTGCTTCTCATCATCGTTCCGAGTTTTTTATGCGATAGCTCTTTGCCAGTCGCAGGATCAACAACCACCAGATTGGCATTGTCTTCGACGACAATCAATTTTCCATCAACCATGAGAGGGGTACTTTTTCCGACGTACCATTCTTCATGCTTCCAGAGAGTCCCGGTTTTGGAAATGTCTCCTTTCAGACTACCATCAATGGCAAAGAATGCGCCCATCTTGCTTGAACCGACATTTTCCTCGCCATGACCAATATAAACATGATCGTCGACAACTAATGGAGAAGTATTAATACCTCGGCGGGAAACATTATAGGTCCAGATATTTTTTCCAGTTCTTGGCTGGAAGGCATGAACCCCTCCATCACCTGAACCAAAAACAATCGCCCTTTGACCATTAAGCACGGTATCAATCGGGGAACTGTATGTTGTGTCATAAGGAAGGATGCGGGTACTTTCAAACCAGACAGGTATGCCATTCCGTTTATCGAATGAAATGAAACGGTGTGCAGGTTTGGCCATCTTTCCCCAGCCAATCACAATCGCACTGATAATAACCTGATTATCTATGATGATTGGAAAATTCGTTCTTCCACCATAGGTACTGAGCAATCCGTATTCTTCACTGAGTGAACGCGACCAGATGGTTTTTCCGGTTTTCCCATCAATGCATTGAAAATATCCGCAAACTCCCAAAGCAAAAACATTCCCTGTCGTCGGGTCACCACAAACACTTGACCATCCGACACGAGTATCAGGAACATCGGAAAGAAAAACATTCCATCGGTTTTCCCAGATTGTTTCGCCAGTTGCTGCATCCACGCAGACAACTTTTTCACCTTCAAATTTTGTTTCGGGTTGATCCCTGCAAATGGTGTAGAGCTTTCCATTCATCACAATGGGGGTCGATCGGCTTCCCAGATTTTCCCGCTTCCAGAGAAGGTTCTTCCCTTTGGGTGACCATTTTTCTATCAAGCCGGTCTCTCGTGAAACCCCGTTCATTTCAGGACCACGCCAATGAGGCCAATCCATTTCAGCAGCATCGGAAGTATCTGCTTGAATTGTGTCTTGAGAAAAAAAGGTGATGACAAGCAGTAAAAATATTCGGGTTGAAAATTTAATCATCTGGGTTTTCCAAGTGAGGAGGTATCGGCGGGACAACCAAGTAACAAATGTACCGGTCAGGGTGCCGATTAAAGCACCTGATTTTTCGGGGGGTCATCTTATTATAAATTAGTACTCTATTGTCTCTTACATGGGAGTATTTTGTCAATATTCCAGCCCGTTTTTGGACAATCTCAGCCCTATTTATTATATACCTTTCTACACCTGCCGGAGATTCAATAAAACCGATTCCCGCTATTCCTAACCCTGTACATACTGAACGGTTAGATATTCTGTTTTTTCTGAATGAGAAGCCAAATGAGAAACAGCCTCCTTTGAATTTCTTCTTTATCATTTATTAGTGGTTGCATTTCGATACCCAGCCTGAGAATATGAAACGCTTGAATCAATGAATTCTGATGTGAAAAATATATATCCGCTATTACTGGAGGTATCTTGAAGTGAAAAACTGTTTCGTAAAATTACTGGCACTCATTCTGATTGTTTCGGTTTCATCCAATGTGAAGGCTGATGACAAAGCAAACCTGAACGTCCCACCGGAAGGATTCACCGCGCTGTTCAATGGAAAAAACATTGACGGATGGAAAGGGCTTGTAGGAAACCCCAAAACACGGGCGATAATGTCAAAAGAAAAACTGGCTGAAGAACAGGAAAAAGCGGATGACATTATGAAAAAACATTGGTCAGT
>JAJRVU010000412.1 GCA_024277145.1 Planctomycetota bacterium | reverse complement strand
CATCATTTGGTTCTGATTCAGGATCGGGTTGATGATTTTGATTATCAATGCTAGAAATCAGGATCTGATTAATATTAAACAGGGGTGAATCAGGAGTTTCTGCACTATCCCAAACCTGACTTTTACCACGATCAATAAAGATGGTTCCTGCAACGTGGCAACCAAACGACTCCATAGCAACCATCGCTCTCCTGGTTGCAAGTCGGGTAGTTAATTCAGGACTGATCACAAATAGCACATGCTTGCAATATCTTCCAATTACTTTGGAATCGTTAAATTCTGTTGCAGATGGCAGATCAAGAATGACGAGATCGTAATTTTCTTCTGCCCAATTCAGGATTGTCAGCAAACGTTTTTGATCAAATAACAATAAAGGGGTACTACTTTTTGTTCCTTGAGAAATAAAGAACAGGTTATCTTCATCTGTGCTGCAAACAAGCCTTTTGATTGCCTCATCAGAAGCTTCCGGCTGCTGAAGCAAATCAGAAAGTCCTATACCAAGCGTGTGATTCAGGTTGTCCGTCAATTTTCCATCACGAAAATTTGCGTCAATCAGAAGGGTTTTTTCGCCACTCTGAGCGTATATTTTTGCAAGGTCATATGAAATTTCCGAACTATTTTCTAATCGTGAACCAGATGTAATCCCTGTGATCCCTTTCCCTATACCATGATTCTCCATAAAGACTTTGGTAACAAAGAAGGATTCTTTTCTCTGGTAAGAAAACTGGTTCTCTTTCGCAGAATTTTCCATTGTAGGAATAATTCCCATGACAGGTTTTACCAGGATTTTTTCCGCTTCAACTGGCGAACGAAAATGATCATCGAATTGATCCATAACAAATATTGATCCGACTCCTAATCCTATTGCCAGAAAAAACACTACCAGAATCATTCGTTTTGCAGACTGTGGTTCTCCCAGCTCGTGTGTTTCTGTTTTCTTATTGATTTTCACATGGATGGGAATTTCAAGCTCTGAAGCCAAATTCTGCCTGCTTCTTGCTTTTTGTTCAATCCGAACAACGGTTGATCGCAATTGGTTAAGAATTCGAGATTGATAAAGTAACAGCTGCAACTGGGCCAGTTCTTTTTCAAAACCGTCAATTTTCATAGTTGGTTTTTTATTTGAATAACCAGAAGCAACATTGGACGATTGTTTAGGTAATGTTGTTTCTTCAGGAACAGTTTCTGGTACAACCGGAAGAGCCGGAGTTTTAGAACTTCCATCAACCAGTTTCTTGTCCACAGGATTCTGAACTTTTTTTTCCGGATTTAATTCAGGTGAATTCTGGTTTGAACCTGGATTGTTATCAATCTTTTGAGATTCTTCCGCAGGTGCCATCGGAGATTGACCATCAGCTATTCTCTGCTCTCCTGATTGTTTATTTCCGAGGTCGGGACGCATTCCATAAATCAGTTCCTGTAATGAAAGAGACAATCGCTCTCTATGTTCCGAGTTTTCGGAATCAAATTCTCCTTTGATATTATTTAATGATTTGGACATTGCTTCTGCTTGCGCCATTAACTTGGAACCAAATGCAACCTCTTTATCACTTTCTTCATAAAATTTGATTCTTTCCAACTGTTGTTTAATTTTTTTCTTCTTCCAATCTTCCATACTTTTTTGGGCAAAATCCTGATAAGAAGCAATAATTTCGTTAAGAATTGTTTTTGACTGTTCTTCATTATGGTCATAAAATGTTAAATAAAGCACATGAGGTTTTGCAGGTGCTGAAGAGACTGCAAAATTCTTTCTCAGGAATTCAATTTTATCCTCAGGCTTAATTTTTGTAACTCCATCAGGCTCAACAATTGAAACTCGTTCTGCAACAACTTCAATCACATCATCACTAACAATTAATTCCGGGCCAAGTTTTAAGAGAGGGTGATTCAGGACATCTGAAGAAGTGAATTGATCAGAAATCGCAATCAGTTCTGCAGAAGCAAAGAATTTCTTTTTTTCCATAAAGAATTTTACGGAAAACAGCGCCATTATTAATGCGAAGGAGGCTGATAATATTATCCACCTTTTTCGCACAATTTTTAAAAACTGAACCGCAGACTGGAGAGGGTTCTCTTTGGAACTGGTGTCTGCTGCTGCTAGAAGATTACTGATATTTTTTTTGTGTGAATCGTGATCTTGCATGTAACTTCCCATGTTTTCTTACAGAACATCTGATTGCATCCTAGCTGATCAGAAACCGGTCGTATTTACTCTTATATAAGACAAGTTATTAAATGCCTGCATTGATATCCTTCATCAGGACATCTGTTTGAAATTGTATATTTTGCAATGATTATGGGAATTCGGCTCTTCCCGTCAATATGAGTTTATCGTAACTACTTAAATAATGTGAAATTACACCAAATTCGCATAGCATGTACAATTATACAGGCAACATATGTTGTCGTGGCTTCTTATTCGGGGAGTACCTTTAGAATGGAAGAGATAGGAATTTAATCTTTTCAATCAAGCTGAGGATGATTTGTCTGGCGAAATGGAATTAAAACTAATAAAACATAGGAAGAGTAAATTCTGACTGATTCACGGAAGACAATCCCGGAGCAATAAACCAAACTCCGAAATTCAGAAAAGCACAAGGACGATGCGTAAAACATTCCTACCATTTTCTCCTCCCTTAATTGGTGAAGAAGAAATTAATGAAGTTGTAGATACCCTGAGATCAAACTGGTTAACAACCGGTCCAAAAACCCGGCAGTTTGAAACAGATTTTGCCAACTTCCTTTCTGCCCCCGGTGCATTGGCTTTGAATTCGTGCACTGCAGGACTTCATACCGCGCTGGTCACTCTCGGAATTGGTCCCGGTGATGAAGTGATTACCACGCCGATGACATTTGCTGCTTCAGTCAATGTGATTGAACATGTCGGTGCACGCCCGGTCTTTGCTGATGTCGAATCTGATACCCTCAACATCAGCCCTGAAAAAATTGAAGCTGCAATCACTCCAAAAACGAAAGCAATCATCCCGGTTCATTATTCGGGACATCCTGTCAAGCTGGATGAAATTCAATCCATCGCAGAAGAAAATAACCTGCACATCATTGAAGATGCTGCTCACGCAATTCCTGCTTCGATTAACGGAACGAAAATTGGTGCTTCAGGAAATCCAACTGCATTCAGCTTTTATGCGACCAAAAATTTAACAACAGGTGAAGGAGGCATGCTGACCGGTGATCCCGGATTTCTTGATGAATGCAGAATTGTCAGCCTGCATGGAATGTCTCGTGAAGCCTGGAATCGCTATGGCAAAAAGGGAACCTGGAAATACGATGTTGTTCGCCCCGGTTTCAAATACAACATGACAGACATTCAAGCAGCCATCGGAATCTGGCAACTGAAAAAACTTCCCGCTTTTCAAAAAAGAAGAACCGAAATTGTTTCTGCCTACCAGCAGGCATTCAAAAACATGGACCATTTTCAACTTCCTGTTACGCTCAAGAATGTGGAGCATGCACACCATTTATATCCTTTAAGAATACTCCCGAACCAATTAAATATTGACCGTGATCAGTTCATTGAAGAATTAAGGGAAAGGCAGATCGGAACGTCAGTTCATTTTATTCCGATGCATCTTCATTCTTATTATCAGGATAAATACCAACACCAGCCGAATGATTTTCCGGTCGCGTTTGAACAGTATCAACAGTTATTAAGCCTCCCGCTGAATCCTAAAATGACAGATGAAGATGTCTCTGATGTAATTCAATCGGTAGAAGATATTGTCAGGAAACACAAAATTCGCCGGGCTGTTGCATGAAACGGATATTTGACCTGACTCTTTGCATTCCGGGTTTGATGGTCATCTGGCCGATGTTACTGGTCATCATGTTTTTGATTCGTCGAGATGGAGGAAAAACAATTTTCTTTCGTCAGCAGAGAATCGGGAAAAATGGAAATCCATTTCTCATCTGGAAGTTCCGCACGATGGTCGAAAATGCAGAAACGCTTGGAAAGCAATTGACCGTCGGGGATGATCCAAGAATTACTCGCATCGGGCATTGGTTAAGAAAAACGAAGCTGGATGAACTTCCGCAACTCTTTAATATTCTTTCCGGGGAAATGAGTTTTGTCGGCCCGAGACCGGAAGTCCCGAAATACGTGGAACTCTACTCCGAAGAACAAAAACAGGTTCTCAACCTGCTTCCCGGAATCACTGATTTAGCCTCTATCGAATACCGAAATGAAAGCAACTTGCTTGCAGAATCTTCTGATCCGGAAAAAACTTACATCGAAGAGATCATGCCCGAAAAAATTCGCATCAATCTGGAATATTGCAGCAATGCAAATGTAATCACCGATTTGATGGTGATTCTAAAAACACTTTTCCGTGTTTTCATCAAAAGAGGATGAGTCTCAATAGCATTCTGAAATATAATCCAAAGAGTTCTGTCTAATTGTCCAAGCTTCTGGATCTGCTATCTGCGAATCAGTATTGAATTATTTTCACCGCAATCAATGGTCTGCACAGCAGACCCTACTTTTCTTTGAAGGTTTTCAGAAAGATTAGCGGAAAATGATTTTGTTGATATGAAAAAGTACCCCGAGAATTCATAAACCCCTCTTGACAGCGTTTACGTTTGTAGTTATTTACGTTCGTAAACACCTATAAGAAATTCAATAAACATGAAAACACCCCAAATATCAGAGGCAGAATGGCAGGTGATGCACGTCATCTGGGAGCATCAACCTATGCATTCACAGGAAATTGTGGCCCACCTGGCAGACATTCAGGAATGGTCACCCACAACAATTAAAACCATGCTGTTCAGGCTAGTGAAGAAAAAAGCACTCTCTTTTGAAAAACAGGGGAACCGTTATCTCTATCGGGCGAAAGTGAAAAAAAAGGATTGCATCAAGCAGGAAAGCCAATCGTTTATGGATCGTGTTTTCGGCGGTGATCAACTGCCGATGCTTTCCTACTTCGTAAACTCAGGCAACCTCACACAGGAACAAATCTCTGAACTCAAAAAACTTTTGGAAGAACAGGACGTTTAACCATGCTGATATTTTTACAGGCTGTTTTAGTTGTCATTCTCTCCTATCTGAGCATTGCCCTGACT
>JAJRVU010000411.1 GCA_024277145.1 Planctomycetota bacterium | reverse complement strand
TTATACCGGTAAACATGTCGCAGAAGACCCTGATAAAACGCGATCAGATGAAACCATTGGCTATATTGTAATTGAACAAGGGACAGGAACTGTGGGTGTCCTCAATTACAGCGCAGGTGTTGGTAGTCAAACGGTAGAAGGCGTTGGCAATAGTCCTGCGTATACATATAACGTTAATCTGCCAGCGTTTCCTCTTTCTGCAGTGACGAGCAGTGCAGGAATGTATGGAATTGATGGTGGCTGGTCGAGCTTGTATGGAAATGATCCATTAACAAACAGCAACCTGAATCTGGCAATTACAGAAGACAAACTTTCTGATTCAGAGCAAAGACACGCTCCCGAACAAGTCGCTTATATCGCATTTGCATCAGAGTCCATCCACTCTTTTAATCTTTCTGATCTGCAAGCAGCCAATGGCGGTAATGGTACACAGGGTTTTATTATCAACGGAATTGATGAGGATGATTTTTCTGGTGGTTTCATTAGCTCTGCGGGAGATTTCAATGGAGACGGATTTGATGATTTTATTATTGGTGCTTTTGGCGTAGATAATATGGAGAATTCCGATGCAGGTGCAGCCTATCTTGTTTACGGCAAAGCAAATGGTTATCCAGTTTCTTTGAATCTCTCCACATTAGATGGAACCAATGGATTTGTCATCAATGGAATTGGTGCAGACTATGGATCGGGGGCATCTGTCAATTCAGCGGGAGATGTTAACGGAGATGGGCTTGATGACATTGTGGTAGCTAGTAAAGGGAGTTCATTAGGGAGTGAGGGTTACGTAATATTTGGTAAATCCTCTGGGATTAGTGCTTCTCTAAACCTTGCTGATCTCGATGGATCCAATGGGTATATTATTCCATTACCTGGATCAGGTATTATAGGCACACCAGCAATTAATTCTGCAGGAGATATTAACGGAGATGGATTTGATGACATTATTATTGGACTATATGATTTATCTCCTGACAATAAAATATTAGCTGGGCAATCTATTGTTATTTTTGGCAAAGCTGACGGCTATCTGGCTTCATTTGATGTTACAACTTTAGATGGGGCTAACGGTTTTTTGATCAATGGACTAAATGAGTATAATTTCTTAGGGATTTCAGTCGCTTCTGCAGGAGACATAAACGGTGATGGGATTGACGATTTCATTATCAGTGCGTTTCTGAGTAATCCTTTTTTAACACCTATTGCGCCAGAAGTATATGTCCTGTTTGGAACAACATCTGGCATTGCTGCATCCTTTGATCTGAATAATCTGAATGGAATAAATGGATTTAATATAACAGGTATCGATAATACTAAATTGACTCAATTAGAGGGACGGCCAGCAGGAGATATTAATGGTGACGGTTTAAGTGATATTATTATCGGTTCTCTATCAGCTGCTCCTAATGGGAATACCGAATCTGGAAAGACATATGTCATCTTCGGAAAATCAACCGGATTCACAGCAGATTTTAATGTGTCTGTTTTAGATGGAAATAATGGTTTTGTTCTTAATGGAATTGATGCAGATGACCAATCGGGATGGTCCGTCAGTTCTGCTGGGGATGTCAATGGAGACGGATTTGACGACATTATTATTGGAGCAGAAAGGGCAGACCCCAATGGAAATTCCAAAGCAGGGGAAAGCTATCTTATCTTTGGCAAAACAACCAATTTTTCTGCTTCCATATCGCTTTCAACCCTAGATGGAACAAACGGGTTTGTCATTAATGGAATTGATGAAAACGATTATTCCGGGGGGGCTGTCAGTTCTGCAGGTGATATCAACGGTGATGGATTTGATGATATTATTATTGGTGCTTTAAATGCGGATCCCAATGGAAATTCCAAAGCAGGAGAGACTTATATCATTTTCGGCAGAGATTTCAGAAATGAAGGAACCGCTCCTGTCAACCAGACGGGAACTTCTGCTGATGAAGTTTTCATTGGTGGTTTGGGAAACGATTTTATAAATGGTGGAGCGGGTGATGATGTAATTATCACTGGGGCTGGTAATGATGTGATCATCTATGATCCTGCGACGGACACCCTGAAAGTCGATGGTGGTTCAGGGAAAGATACACTTCGTATTACAGGAGCAGGGATTCATCTGGACCTGACAACGCTGAACCAGACTGAATATTATCAACTTTACGAAAATATTGAAATCATTGACCTGACTGGATCTGGTAGCAATACGCTGACATTAACGGATTTTGACCTGCTGCATCTTTCTTCCACAACAAATACGTTACGTGTTGATGGTGATGTGGGAGACAAAGTGATCTCCAGTACAAACAACGGTGATTGGAGTGCAAGAGGGACTGTCCAAATCAATAATGAAACGTATCAAATGTATCAATCAGGTCAGGCGATCCTGCAGGTCCATGAAGACATTGACCAATCTGAAATCGCCATTTTCAACCCGCCTGCTGAGTTTAATCTTTCTGATCTGCAAGCTGCCAACGGCGGCGATGGCTCCGAAGGGTTCATCATCAATGGAATTGCTGTAGAGGACCTTTCAAGTTATTCCGTCAGTTCTGCGGGCGATATAAATGGTGACGGTTTTGATGATATTATCATCGGAAATTATACAATTTATACAGATGATCTTCACGGATTGAATACAACTCGCCAAAGCTATGTTGTCTTTGGAAAAGCAACTGGGCTCAGCGCATCAGTGGAGCTATCTTCACTGGATGGAACCAATGGGTTTGTTATTAGTGGGATCCCCGAGCATGATGAATCTGCTTTAGTAGTCAGCTCCGCAGGAGATATGAATGGTGACGGACTGGATGACCTTATCATTGGCGTGTCTCATGCTAGTCCCAATAATAATCATAGATCAGGAGGAAGCTATGTCTTGTTCGGAACGTCATCTGAATATTCAGCTTCAGTGGATATTTCTTCTCTGGATGGAACTAACGGGTTTACGATCAATGGAATTGATGCTGGTGATCAGTCAGGATGGTCAGTCAGTTCTGCAGGAGACATTAATGGCGATGGGTTTGATGATATCATCATCGGTGCTATTATCGCTTCTCCAAATGGAAATTCACAAGCCGGAGAAAGCTATGTTATTTTCGGAAAAGTCTCCGGGTATGCAGCTTCGATTAATCTATCATCTTTGAATGGAACCACCGGATTTATCATCAATGGAATTGATGAATATGATAATTCAGGTAGATCTGTCAGTTCTGCAGGAGACATTAACGGTGATGGATTTGATGACATCATTATTGGAGCATCTAATGCTGATCCCAATGGAAATTCACAGGCAGGAGAAAGTTATATTATCTTCGGAAAAGCCTCTGGGTATGCTTCCATTATTGATCTATCATCCTTAAATGGAACCAATGGATTTGTGATCAATGGGATTGATACAGTTGATATATCAGGTAGATCAGTCAGTTCCGCAGGTGACATCAATGGAGATGGATTTGATGATATTATCATTGGTGCCTATCTTGCTGACCCCAATGGAAATTCTAGAGCTGGAGAATCTTATGTCATCTTCGGGAAAGCAACCGGCTACACATCTTCTTTAAATCTTTCCAGTTTGAATGGGGCTAACGGATTTGTCATTAATGGGATCAACGAGGATGATTTTTCCGGTTCATTTATTGCATCTGCAGGAGACGTAAATGGTGATGGATTTGATGATATCATTATCAATGCAACTACTGCTGACCCCAACGGTAATTCCCGAGCTGGGGAAACCTACATCGTCTTTGGGAAATCAGCAGGGTATGCTGCAGAATTTAATCTTTCCTCTCTTAATGGATCGAACGGATTTGTCGTAAATGGAATTGATATGGATGATTCTTCAGGGGTGCTTGCCAGTTCTGCTGGCGACATTAATGGAGATGGATTTGGAGATATCATCATTGGAGCTCCTGGAGGTGATCCCAATGGAGTTTCTGCTGCGGGAGAGACTTATGTTGTTTTCGGAAAGGATTTCAGGAGAGAAGGAACCATTCCTGTTGTCAAGACAAGAACTCTTGTGAACGAAATTATTATTGGCGGGCTTGGAAATGATCTCATTGATGCGAATTGGGGGGGTGATGTCATTAAAACAGGTGCAGGAAATGATGTTGTTGCTAATCCCAATTCTTCTATTGGCACTAAAGTTGATGGAGGACCAGGGGAAGACGTTCTTCAATTCAATGCTAATATTTATATGGATTTGACAGCACTCAACCAAATTCATTATTACAAGCTCTATCAAAATATTGAAATCATCGACATGAATGGGTATGGAGATAGTACGCTTAAACTCAATGAGCTGGATCTTTTACACCTGTCTTCAACATCAAACACCTTGCGTGTTGACGGTAATGTGGGCGATCAGGTTATTATCTCTTCTGTGAATACCCCCTGGAGCTACAAGGAAACTGTTCGAATTGGAACCAAAAGTTACGAAGTTTATCAGGCAGGGCAAGCCAGACTTCAGATTCATGAAGATGTTTCACGCTTTGGTGATTTCTTGAATCCTCCAGAATTTAACATTTCCGATCTTCTGCCGGCAAATGGTGGTGATGGTACTCAGGGATTTATGATCAATGGAATTGCGCAGAATGATCGCTCTGGTTTTTCTGTCAGTTCAGCTGGTGACATGAATGGAGATGGTTTTGATGACATTATTATTGGTGCACTCTGGGCTACTCGTAATGGATTATTAAGGACAGGAGAATCTTATGTCGTTTTTGGAAAAGCATCCGGCTTTGATGCAATCATTGAACTTGCCGACTTGAACGGAACGAATGGGTTTGCCATACCGGGAATTGATTACATTGGTGTTTCAGGACACTCCGTCAGCTCCGCAGGAGACATTAACGGAGATGGATTTGATGATATCATTATTGGTGCCATTGGAGTGGATTCCAATTCTATAGCCAATAATGGTGAGAGCTATGTTATTTTCGGGAAAGCATCCGGGTACAGTGCTTCTTTTGATGTTTTATCACTGGATGGAACGAATGGATTTGTTATTCCGGGGATTGATGTTGAAGATGAGTCCGGCTGGTCTGTCAGTTCAGCAGGCGATATTAACGGTGACGGACTTGATGATTTCCTGATTAGTACGCACGATGCAGACCCCAATGGAAATTTTAGTGCTGGTGAAACCTATGTTATCTTTGGAAGAGTATCCGGGTATCCTGCATCACTGGATCTTTCAACTCTGGATGGAACGAACGGATTTATCGTAACTGGAATTGACCAATCTGATCGTTCTGGAATTTCTGTCAGTTCAGCAGGAGACATTAATGGTGATGGATTTGATGACATTATTATTGGGGCTCAACTTTCAGATCCCATTGGAAATAATGACGATGGTGAATCCTATATCATCTTTGGGAAATCTTCCGGTTTTGCTTCATTGATAGATCTCTCCAGTCTGGATGGAATTAATGGATTTGCCATTTATGGAAATGAAAATAGCGGCTTATCAGGACATTCTGTCAGTTCAGCAGGAGATATGAATGGTGATGGATTTGATGACATTATTATCGGTGCACCTTACTCACGTTCTAATGACTTCTACGATTCAGATTTTGCTGGAAGAAGTTATGTTCTTTTTGGAAAAGCGTCCGGTTATTCACCCACTTTTGAAATTTCTGGCCTGAACGGAATAAACGGATTTGAAATTATTGGAAATGATTTTTATGACCTATCCGGATTTTCCGTCAGCTCAGCAGGCGACTTCAATGGCGATGGGTTCGATGATCTTATCATCGGTGCTCGCGAAGCTGATCCCAATGGGAATATAGATGCAGGTGAAAGCTATATTATTTTTGGTAGAGCGTCCGCATTTACTGAAATGCTTGAACTTTCAAGCCTGAATGGAACGAATGGGTTTGTCATTAATGGAAAAGATTCTTTCAGCCGTTTTGGCACGTCAGCCAGTTCCGCGGGAGACATCAATGGAGATGGATTTGATGACATTATCATCGGCGCTGAAACTGCTGCTCCCAATGGAATAACCAGTGCCGGCCAAAGCTATGTCATTTTCGGACGCGATTTTCGAAATGAAACCACCTATCCGGGCACGCCAGCCAACGATGTACATATAGGAACTCCTTTAGATGAAATTCTAAATGGTGGTATTGGAAATGACAATATTGATGGTGGAGCCGGGGATGATGTTATTATCGCAGGAGCGGGTGATGATATTATTATTTATGATCCTGCAACAGATACTCTCAAAGTTGATGGCGGATCAGGAGAAGATACCCTTCAAATTACTGGAGCCGGGATTGATCTGAATCTGACAACGTTGAACCAGACTGAATATTATCAACTTTATGAAAATATTGAAGTGATTGACCTGACAGGTTCAGGTGATAATACCTTGACCTTAACCGATTTTGATCTGCTGCATCTTTCTTCCTCGACAAATACGCTACGAATTGTTGGTGACAGTGGAGATAGAATCATTTCTGATCCTCCATCAGGGGGTTGGACTGAACAGGGAACAGTTCTAATTGAATCAGAATTTTATCAGGTTTACCAACTTGGTCAGGCTATTCTTCAGGTTCATGAGGCAATTGATCAACTAGAAATTTCAATCATGCTACCTGAAATAAATCTGTCTGATCTTCAAGCAAGTGATGGTGGTGATGGTTCACAGGGTTTTATCATTGATGGAATTTCTGTAAGTGATCAGGTTGGATTCGTCACCAGTTCTGCAGGAGACATGAATGGAGACGGATTTGATGACATCATTATTGGTACCTACTGGGCAACACACAATGGCATAGATCGAGCTGGTCAGTCTTATGTTGTTTTTGGAAAAGGAACCGGATTTTCTTCCTCTTTTGATCTGGCCAGTTTGAATGGTTCCAATGGGTTTTTGATCGGTGGACTTGCTGAACTCGACAGAGCCGGGAGTACAGTCAGTTCAGCTGGAGACATCAACGGCGACGGGTTTGATGATCTCATCATAGGCGCTGAGGGTGCGGATCCCAATGGGATCTCAGGTGCAGGGCAAACGTATGTCATATTTGGAAAGCCATCTGGGTATCCTGCTTCCTTTGATCTTTCCAGTCTAGATGGCTCTAACGGTTTTGCCATCAACGGAATTGAATCTAGCTTCATCGGACATGCAGTCGGCTCGGCTGGAGACTTTAACGGGGATGGTTTGGATGACATTATTATTGGATCAGGTTCAGGTACGGGGGATACTTATATTATCTTCGGGAAAACAGCCAACTATAATGCAATTCTGGAACTGGCAAGTTTGAATGGAAGCAACGGATTTAAAATTGATAGTGTTAACTCATTTGATGGAACTGGATTTTCAGTTAATTCAGCAGGAGATATCAACGGCGACGGGTTTGATGACATTATTGTCGGCGCTTTCAGGGCAAATCCGAATGGAAACATCGATGCAGGAAGATCATATATAATTTTTGGGAACAACTCCAATTTCCCGGCTTCATTTAATCTTTCAAGTTTAAATGGTGCCAATGGTTTTGTTATTAACGGAATCAATCCGGATGACGAATCTGGGTATTCTGTTGATTCAGCAGGAGACATCAATGGAGACGGTTTTGATGATATAATAATCGGTGCGCCAAGGGCTAAACCCAGAGATATGTACTCAGCAGGTGAAACTTACATCGTTTTTGGGAAAGCAACCGGTTATTCCAATTCGTTAAATCTCTCCGATCTCAATGGCACTAATGGATTTGTAATTAAAGGAGTCGATGCCGGTGATCGTTCAGGGCATTCGGTCAGTTCCGCAGGAGACTTCAACGGCGATGGATTTGATGACCTTCTCATCGGTGCTAAACTTGTTAAAACAAATGGAAATTATGGTACAGGGGCAACATATGTTATATTCGGAAGTCCTGATGGTTACTCGCCTTCAATATTTTTATCTAATTTAAACGGACTTGATGGATTGATTATCAATGGGATTCTTTCAGGTGATTCATCAGGCACTTCAGTAAGTTCAGCGGGTGATGTCAATGGAGATGGGTTCGATGATATTTTGATCGGTGCAAATGGAGCTGACCCAAATGGTAATTTAAGTGCGGGACAAAGTTATATTGTTTTCGGTCGAGACTTTCTTAATGAAGTTACACACGCCGGTTCCTCTGGTAACGATGTTCTAACAGGTACTCCAGCGAATGAAATTTTAATTGCTGGTTTAGGAAACGACAACATTGATGGAGGAGCCGGGGATGATGTCATTATCACCGGAGCGGGTGATGATGTGATCATTTACGATCCTGCAACAGACACCCTCAAGGTGGATGGTGGATCAGGTGAAGACATCCTGAGAATTACAGGTTCTGGTATTCATCTTGATTTAACAACGCTGAACCAGACTGAATATTATCAGCTTTATGAAAATATTGAAGTGATTGACCTGACTGGATCTGGTAGCAATACGCTGACATTAACGGATTTTGACCTTCTTCATTTGTCCTCAACCACAAACACGTTGCGTGTTGATGGAAATGTGGGAGACAAAGTGATCTCCAGTACAAACAACGGTGATTGGAGTGCAAGAGGGACTGTCCAAATTGGTAATGAAACGTATCAAATATATCAATCTGGCCAGGCATTTCTGCAGGTTCATGAAGACATTGACCAAACTGATATTGAAATATTCGTTCCAATTTCAGAATTCAATCTTTCTGATCTTCAAGCAGCCAACGGTGGTGATGGTTCGCAAGGTTTCATTCTCAACGGGATTGATGTGGATGACAAATCCGGTTATTCCGTCAGTTCTGCAGGCGATATTAATGGTGATGGGTTTGATGATGTTATTGTCGGAGCACGATGGGCTAATTATAATTCAATAATAATTGCTGCTGGTGAAAGCTATGTGGTTTTCGGAAAAGGATCTGGCTATCCAGCAGAAATACCCCTTTCCAGTTTAAATGGAACAAATGGATTTGTTATCAATGGAATCGATGCTGGTGATAATTCAGGACACTCCGTCAGTTCCGTAGGAGACATTAACGGTGATGGGTTTAATGACATTATTATCGCGGCTTACCTAGCTGGTCCAAATGGAAATTTCAGAGCAGGAGAAAGTTATGTCATCTTTGGAAAAGCATCCGGCTTCTCTGCGGTAATTAATTTGTCTAGCCTGAATGGAATCAATGGTTTTAATATCAATGGTATAAATGAGGACGATTATTCTGGTATATCTGTAAAATCAGCAGGGGATATCAACGGAGATGGGTTTGACGACATCATTATCGGTGCTAATCAGGCTGACCCAAATGGAAATTCCAGAGCAGGAGAAAGCTATGTCATCTTCGGAAAAACAACCAGTTATCCAGCTTCTTTTGATCTTTCGACTCTGAATGGAACTAACGGATTTGTCATCAATGGAATAGATACGGACGATTATTCTGGAAGATCCGTCAGTTCTGCAGGAGACATTAACGGAGACGGGTTTGACGACATCATTATCGGTGCTCCATTTGCTAATCCAAATGGAATTAATGGTGCAGGAGAAAGTTATGTAATCTATGGGAAAGCAACCGGCTACACAGCTTCTTTTGATCTTTCAACCCTGAATGGGACTAACGGATTTGTTATTAATGGCATTAATCAAAATGATTTTTCGGGAAGTTCTGTCAGTTCTGCAGGAGACATTAACGGCGATGGCTTCGATGATATCATTATTGGGGCATACTTTGCTGACCCGAACGGAATTGGCGAGTCTGGAGAAAGTTATGTGATCTTCGGAAAAGCAATCAGCTATACAGCTTCTTTTGATCTTTCAACTCTGAATGGAACTAACGGATTTGTCATCAATGGTATTGATGCAGATGACCGCTCTGGTGAAGCAGTCAATTCAGCAGGAGACATTAATGGAGACGGGTTCGATGATCTTATTATTGGGGCGAGGTTGGGTGACCCGAACGGAAATAGCCAGTCTGGAGAAAGTTATGTGATCTTCGGAAAAGCAATCAGCTATACAGCTTCTTTTGATCTTTCAACTCTGAATGGAACTAACGGATTTGTCATCAATGGTATTGATGCAGGTGATTTTTCGGGAAGTTCTGTCAGTTCTGCAGGAGATATTAACAGCGATGGATTTGATGATCTTATTATTGGTGCCCCAAATGCAGATCCTAATGGAGTTTCTGCCGCTGGAGAAGCCTACATTATTTTCGGAAGAGATTTCAGAAATGAAGGAATCAATCCATTAGTAGTAAGCGGTCGGCCTCAATTACAAGAATCCATACAGACCTCTTCATTAACAACGGAACAAATTCAACCTGTTCTGGATGAAGCGATTGCAAGACTTTCAACAATTATCGACGCTTCTTTATTTGATAATGTTCAGATATCCATTGCTGACTTGAATGGTCAGTTAATCGGGCGCGAGCAAAATGGGAATATCGTCATTGATATCAATGCTGCTGGCTTCGGCTGGTTTGTTGATTCCACACCAAATGATGATTCCGAATTCCAGTACGACCCATCAACCGGTCAATTCGAAGCAATCAACGAAGAAGCAGGTGGCAGGATCGATCTACTTTCTGTGTTAATGCATGAACTTGGGCATTCTATTGGCCTGGAACATGATGATTCCAAAGAGAATTTCATGAACAGTCAATTGGAAACGGGGATCCGTTCAGCTGACTTGTCTGATATTGATTCCTTCTTTAGTAATGGTTCTCAACTGGCAGTGGTTCTGGACGCATAATTAAAAAACTTCGAGAATAGGCTGTAAAACAAGGTTGAGTTCAATAAGAGTCCCATCTGTATACAAGTTAGCGAATAAATTCGCTTTTGAGGTTGCGTTAGCGAATACGTTCGCTAGAATGTCGTTATGTGGCGAAATTATTCGCCAGTCTTTTCATGTCGACAGGAGTCCTGATTATGCCACGTCCACCTTCATCGCAGCTGACTGAAGTTGAATTACAAATTCTTCGTATTCTCTGGAATAAAGGGGCATCAACAGCCCGGCAGATTCATAATTATCTCACGGAAGATCGCAATACAAATTATTCGACTACGGTCAAAATGCTCTCCGTCATGCTTCGCAAGGCTCTCGTCAAACGAGATGAAACAGTGCATCCTCATTTGTACCAGCCTGCTGCAACTCAAGCACGCACTCAGCAGAAAATGCTAAAAGATCTGATCCAGAAAGTTTATAATGGTTCAGCAGGTAGCCTGATGTTGCAAGCTCTTTCCTCGCAGAAAGCTTCGCCGGAAGAACTGGCTGAAATTCGTCAACTACTGGATAAACTGGAAGGGGATGAAAAATGAACGTCTTCAAAATATTGCTAGAAGCTGACTGGGTTGAACGAATTGGCTGGACATTGCTACATTCATTTTGGCAAATCGCATTGCTTGCAATTGTGTATGCAATCATTTCGACATTATTAAGAAACCGTTCTGCAAATGTTCGATATATTTGTGGGTCTGTCACGTTATTCATGATGTTTGTTTTGCCATTGGGTACTTATTTCCTGATGCCAATTGATTTCGTTCAGGAATCATCCAATATAACGATTCCCTCCGACATGGTTGAGCAGCCAATTGGCCAACCGATTGAAATAGCGGAAACATTTCCAAACAATCTCACCTTAAATAAAAACTCGATAACGACTCCGATCCTGCCTCATGAATTTAATGAAACGGAGAATGAGCCTGCTTTATCTTCAATCAATTCTTCTGGTCTTGGGGAACAAGATTATTTATTGTTGTTACGACCCTGGCTGTCGACTGTTACTGTCGTCTGGCTTTTTGGGATTGTTCTCTTTTCTCTTCGTCCAGTTTGGGGATGGTTCCACGTTCGTAAACTGCAACATCGCGGGTTATCACCACTTTCAGAACAGTTACTGCAATTGGCAGAACAAACAGCAGGTAAGCTTGGAGTCAAAAAAGCAATTCGGTTCTTGCAGTCATCACTTGTTGAGGTGCCAACCGTTGTTGGTTCGCTGCGCCCGATTATATTATTACCTGCCTCTGCAATTATGGGATTGAATGTGGAAGAAATCGAATTGATCTTGGCGCATGAATTAGCTCATATTCGCAGGCACGATTATTTGGTGAACCTTGTGCAAACTGTGATTGAAGCGTTGCTCTTTTATCATCCCGGAATGTGGTGGGTGTCGAACAGGCTCCGACAGGAACGTGAGAACTGTTGTGATGATATTGCAATTTCGATTGGCAGAAACCGTGCTGTCTATGTGCAGGCGCTAGCTCGTCTCGAACAACAAAGGCAGAAAACTCCTGCTACTGTGCTGGCTGCAACGGGGGGATCACTTTTGGCGCGGGTTCGTCGATTGCTGGTGCAACCAAAAACGGAATTTGATTACTTCAACACAGCAGCTTGTTTTGCAGGGCTGACAACCTTGAGCCTTCTGGTGATGTTTGTCGGCTTGACCTTCGCAACTGAAGATAAAAAACAGGGAAAAGAAACAGGTGAAGTAGAAACACGCACCGGCAATGTAGCTTTTGGTCCTGAATCTCACGGTTTGCAATGCAGGATTGTTCCGGTTTCTTCTAAATCTGATGATGAATCACCGGACATTACAAAAAAGTCAATACATTTTCTCATGGTGATGATGTGACCTTTGTTGTTGAATTGAAAAATGTAACCAAGAAACCAATAGATTTATTAGGAGTCCGGTACGGCAATAGTTACGGAAAAGCGGCAGGAAAGTTACGCACTGAGTTCTTTGCACCCAACCTGTTTGAATTTGAGTTCACTGATGAGAATGGAAAACCAATTCCACGAACGAAACGAAAACTTCTAGATAAACAATTGCATTTGAGAGGGGCATTAGCTCATTCAATTGCACCAAATAAAACGTTACAAGTTCTTTTGCGTCCATCTCGATTTTGGGCTCCCCTGCAATATGATTTGAAAGCCGGTCGTTATAAAGTCAAAGTGCATTATCGTGGTCCAGATGGTGACTTGTACCAATTAATCAAAAAATTCAAGCCCGATATACCTCTGGTTATGATATGGTCCCACAAAGTGACATCAAATGTTGCTGAGTTTTCAGTTTCTAAAGAATCAACACCGCCTCAATTAGTTTGGGGGCCAGTTAAAGATGGCTTGCAGGCTGCAATGGAATTTCGCGTTCCTGAAAATGTCGTAGGGAATCCTACTGAAGCTCCCGGAGTTTCTGTAAAAACACCTGTAGGTGTAGTTTTTCATGTTAAAAATGTTGGCAATAATCCAATTACATTTATGAGTGAAATAGGTCGGCAATGTGATGAAGCACATGTATTAAGTGTAGCTGAGAATAAAATCGAAAGGAGTGATTCTATTCTAACTGGCTTCTCGCCTGATATTCGCTGGAATTTGATTCCGGGAGAAATAGCCAAGCTGAATGTGCTCAATCCACATATTAATAATATTGACCAACCTGGCCAATACTTAGTTCATTACACGATACGATTTAATAATAGACAAAGGAAAGATGGACAGGGAAACATTGTCTATCCACTCCCGAATGATTGGCAATCGGAATTAGAAACAGGTGTTACAAAATTATTTTTGAAGAAAAAACCAATCAACATATCTGCTAATGGTGAAATTCATGGTCGTTTGTTTGACGATGATACGGGTAAACCAATACGCGGTGCCACAATTGCTTATGGGCCAATGAACAACGTTTTTGTTAAAGGGGGTGGCCCTGATAGCATTACTGATTCACTTGGTAATTATCGATTACAACCTCCATCACCTGGCCTTTATTATGTGTGGCTTAAAAAGATTCCGCGGAACTCCAGGGCGACTGCTTCAATAGATAGAAATATCCTTGTTAAAGCTGGTAAGGTTGCTACAAGTGAATTGCAAATGCTTGACGGACGATACCTTACTGGAAAGGTTATTGATGAATCTGGAAGTCCTGTAGAGAATATTGTGGTCCATTCTGTTTCTTCTGAGAGGCCAGATAGACGTGGTACACAAAAAATTCGCACGAAGAAAGATGGCTCTTTCTTTTTCTGGTTGGCCCCCGGACAAAATTACATTTATACATTTAGGGATATTAAAAAGACAAAAGAAAATCCACTTGGTAATAAACAAACATCAGAAATTAATTTGAAAATACCTCGTAAAGGGAAGGTTGAACCAATCATCCTGACACTCAAAAACGAGCAACCGAAAATACAAAAACCGGGAAAAGTGAAAAACAAAAAACCATCTGATCACAAAGATTTTGCGTGGGGCAAACCACTCAATGAAGCTATTAATGAGTTTAACGAGAAACACAAAAATAATGTAATTGGCAAAGGGCAGACACCTCTTACAATAGATGAAGTTGTTGCGTCAATTAGTTGGATCTCATCAAGTAAGCAGCCTTTAGAACTATCTGAAAAACATTTGTTGCAATTTCGTGAAGTTGCTGGGAAACGTACGCTGACAAATGGATGGCGTTTTGAATTAGTACCGGAGATAGACGGCATCAATCAAGAGCGTTTTAAAGTATGGTCGATTCGGCTCGTATTTGACAAGGAGAATGGAAAACAATTTTCGCATGTTATACGTACTCAACACTTATGGCAAATAGATGCAGAAGGCAAGCCAGTTAAACTTTCCAAACCCGGCGCACCGTCTCCTGAAGGTACTCCCCTAGCTGCAGCAATTCAAGCTTTCAATAGAAAATATAGTAGTCTTGGCGGACAGAATCAGCCTCCTTTGACTGAGCAGGAAGTTGTTGCCGCTATTCGACACTGGAAGACTAAACGGAATGAGTCACCTGTCAACAATCGTGACTTTGCTGATTTTCAGAAAATTGCAGATTCCCGGCAATTGCCTAAAGGTGTAAAGTTAGAACTGATTGGTAAATTTGGCCGACGTGATGGATCTGATTTTTTAATTTGGTCAGTGCGAATCCTGACTCCACACACTACAAAACCCGGCTGGACGTTTGCATATGGAATTCGTAAACAGTTTGTTCGCTGGGAACCGCCTGTTAAGAGTGATATGCCCTGGGGGCCATTTACAAAGAAGGGGGTGCAGGTTCGATTGATTCCTGATCTCAAATATTGGCCTGAAGGCACATCTCCGGCTTTTCAAATTGAAGTTCGAATTGCTGGAAAACAAAGTTTAATATTTCCAAGATCAATCATGCAACTTGATGTGGAAGTGGATGGCGATAAATATACCTACGGGGCAATCAAAACGCTTGCAGGTTATACTGGATATTCAGGAACAGGAGACCATAAACCGTTCAAGCCATTTAGCAATAAATTAGTGCTAGATCATCATTGGGGAGGTGACTGGAAATTCAACAAACAAAAGCCACTAATTTTTAAAAAAACGAATGAATCATACATTGTACAGAAGCCACTCCCGTTCACTCCCGGGAAGCATACGGTGCGAGTTTTTATCTCGGATGAGCTTGTTAGTAACCCGGTTGAAATTGAAATCGTTCCGAATCACAAGGGACCAATACCACTAAAAAATGAACCGCCTGAAGAAAGTAAACCAAATAATAAACCTGCGACAGAGAAAAATACATCTGAAAATAAACCAGCGGCGGAGAGGAAACAAAATACAGCCATTGCTTCTAAAGACGTGACATCTTCGGATAAACATTTCATCTACACCGGTCGAGTCGTCAATTCGAACGGGAAGCCCATTAATGGTGCGACAATCAATGTGGTCTATTCGGGCTATCAAAGGGTAAAACCGGGCTCAGATGCTACTGAACCAGACCATAGAGAGTATGCGGAAGTAAAAACAAACACAGATGGGAAATTCCGAGTGGAATTTGATGATGTCTGGACACGTTCTGTTCGAGAAAGGGGAAGGCGTCCAGGAAACTGTTCTTCCGCAGAAGGTCCTGGTACAGCCATCGTTGTATCAGCACCGGGACACGCACCGGAATGGCTCTCGACTTTTGATGCCAATCCTGATGTTCCACTGAAAATAACTCTTAAAGAAAACAGTGAGCCTATTCGTGGCCGTCTGGTCAACTCTGAAGGAGAGGGAATGTCAGATGTTACTGTTTCACTTATTACGCTATGTTCTGCTGAGAAAGGTGCAGTCGACCGATGGATTCACGATTTGCCTGAACTTCGAAAGAAGGGGCTACTGCCATCTTTGAAGGGCAAGAAAAAATATAATTTCAGGTCATCCATAGGAAAATATCCTGTCTATATGCATGTCATCGCAAACACCCCCGGCATTCCTACTACGGTCAAAACAGATCGTGACGGTCGTTTTCAGTTTCCGCATATCGGAGCTGACCGACTCGCCATACTGGAATTGAAAGGGCCGAAAATTGCTACCCACAGAATCGCTGTTGTCACTAGAGACATGAAACCGATTCAGACGCGACCTGTTAGTTATCTTAATATCATTGATGGAAAACACTATGGAGTGAATTTCGCACACGTTACGCAACCTCGCCTCGTCATCGAAGGTATTGTTCGTGATAAAGTTACCGGCACTCCGATTTCTGCAAAAATCAGATTACGGCGACGAAAAGACTCTGTGAACCGTAAATTCGTCGACCGTGAATGGAAAACCGATTCCAATGGCAAGTATCATATTGAAGGATTACCCAATGTGAACGGGTTAATTCTGAAGGTCATTCCCAATGTAGATCAACCCTATTTTGCAGAGGATTATGATCTGCCGAAACGAGATGGGCTTAAACCAATCACTTTCGATGTGAAACTTCGCCGAGGGGTGTTGTTTCATGGAAAGCTTACAGACAAAAAAACGGGCAAGCCTATTCCGAATGCTTTTTTTGATTATTTTCCATTGCTCACTAATAAAAACGTTGTAAATTATCTGCGATATCAAGATGACGGCACCACGATCACGCCAATGGACGAACGATTCAAATCTTCTGAAGATGGATCATTTTCGGTTGTCGGAATTCCGAGTGAGGGAATTATCGCTGCTCGGTTTAATAATCCACAATATCTGAAAGGAATTGTGTTAGAGGGTTTAGATGGCCTGGTCGATGAAGGAAGAATGCGCTGTCACGATTATTGTTTTACAGGAACTTATCAGTCACTTAAACTTGTGAAGTTCACTCCGGGACAAAAAGGTGTTGAGATTAATTTACAAGCGGACCGTGGGGAATCTATTCGGTTTGAAGTTGTTGGTCCTGATGGCAAGCCAATGCTTGGTTACACCATCGACCATGTTCGGAATAGAAATGCAAAGGAAAATCAATCAACGGTGTATGGTTTTCATAAAAGCAGAACACGAACTGTTTATTTTCGACACCGCGAAAAGAACCTGGCGAAAGCGGTTGTTATTTCCGGTGTTCCAAAAGAAAGTATTATTCAAAAGGTAAGGCTAGAACCAATGGGAACCGTTAAAGGTCAAATAATAACGGAAGACAGCCTTCCTTTATCGAATGCTTCATTTCAAATTCATCGCGAATCAATTCTTGGAGAAAAATCATTACCCAATCATGGAAGTACAACTGCCGTTCGGCACTTTGTTTGTGATAAAGAGGGTAAGTTTGTTCTTCAAAATATGATTGTTGGTGCAGACTACAAATTGGTAATCACCAAACCAGATGGAGGCATTTATTTTTTACCGGATGTGATCAAAGTTAACCCCGGACAGAAAATCGACATGGGGAAAATTAAACTGAAGAAAAACTGAAGAAAAACAGATTCTATAAAAAATCGGTCAGGTAATCATTTCTGGGATTGTTCTGAATTATTTGCCATTGTGAATTCCATGAATGCGCAACAACCTGTTCAGTTCATTGATGTTCCTCTTATTAATCGTGTAGAATTATAACCGCTCTCTTGCTTTGAGTTCATCGAAGATATTCTACATCGAAAATAGACAGGCTGAGGAAATCGGAATGAAAAAACAAATCATGTTAACTGCAATATTAATTGCTTCTCCAGGGTTCTTAACAAATCTCAATGCTGAAGAAAAACCTGCGCCGAAACCGCATCCTTTCGGAAATAAAAAGCACATCGTTCAACAGATTAATGGCGAGTTTGAACCGGTTTCATTACCTGCAGAAATTCAATGGGTCAGTGAACCTTGGTACAAAGAACGAAAAGACGAAAATGCCCAGATGCCTTATCTGGTGTACCTGCCCGAAAAAGATCGGGTAATAATGTCGGTCATCACGCATCACCCTACATGCACTGCGTTTATTTATAGCGATGATCATGGAAAAACATGGAGTAAAAGATCATGGTTCAGCGTTGATGACAAAGGCAACCCGAAAACGGGGATTGTTCTGGGACTAACAGATCTTGGAAGCGGAAAACTTCTTGTCTACAAAGAAAATATCACGCATGGCCAATGGAGAAGTAACGATTTTGGAAAAACATGGAAGTCCCTTGAAACAACCGATTCAAAAAAGAAACAGTATGGATGGGATCCTTTATTGGTGATCAAAAATTCCCAAGGGCAGATCACAAAAATGTTTGAAGCGAGTTATCGGCCAACCGGTGTTGCATGGGGGGCAGCAGAAGGTTCTTACTCGCAAGGTTATTTTCGTTCCAGTTCAGATGAAGGAATTACGTGGAGTGAATCTGTGAAAGTTCCACAATGGCATGGTGTAAATGAAGTCAATTTAATTCAGGCTGCAAATGGCAATTTGATAGCTGCCTGCAGAACTGACTATCCCTCACGATTTGCTCATCACAAACTTGACCATTTTGGCGGGTTAGCGGTTTCCATTTCAAAGGACGAAGGAAAAAATTGGTCCGATAAAAAACCTGTATATGAATGGGGTCGTCATCATCCCAGCATGGTTCTCATGCCAAACGGTGATATCGTGATGACTTATGTTGTGCGACTTGGTCTTCCAGCTACTCACGAGGGATTCCCGCAGTTTGGCGTGGAAGCAATTGTCAGCCATAATCATGGCCAAACGTGGGATAAAGATCACCGTTATATTCTGGCGAAATGGGTGGGGAATATTACAGGGGGGCATGCCTGGTTCTGCAGTGTGCAATCAACTTCGACCGTTCTGATGCCGGACGGTATGCTTTTGACAGCGTTTGGAACTGGTTTTCGAAATCCTATCGGCTCAAAAATCTGCAAAATGGATGTTGCACTGGTCCGCTGGCGTTTGAATCTCAATTGCTCCAAAAAATAACGGACTAAATAGATGATGTAAGAAATCTCTCGTTTATTGCCTAATGGTTTTTACTTTAGATTTCTATTTCTTTTTTTTGCTAGCAACATAAAAGGCTTGGATTACGGCTCATGATTTTGCCATTGCCTATAATAATTATTATTATAACAATCATAGTACTTTACATCTTCATCGTAATTAAAATGATGATTTCGTCTAGGAAAAATGCCTCTCGAACCCAAAAATATTTAGAAGAATTTGCCATTATTAACGCATTAAGTTTGAGTGAAGCTCGTAGTGAATGTGATAGAATAATAAAGGTCAATAGAGACTATATTACGGCAAGTCCTGTCAATGAAAATAATTTCAAAAATCATTCATTACCTCCAACAATAGTAGAAATTTTTTCCAAATATGGAGACATTGCACTTAGCAGTGGAACCAAATTTGGTCCTTCCTATCTGGAAGAAACTGACCAGTTAGACATTATTAAAATTGGCTATGATCCCCAAATTGGTGATTATGGTGTTAAGATGGGCAATAATGATAACACTTTATACAGCATATCTTATGACGAGCCGGAAGATAAATATGAGCCTCTATACGATAGCGTTTATCACTGGTTAATTGCTATTTATAATCAGGACACTTCCGATGATTAAAATTCGAGGGGCCGTGATTTGCTTTGCGTGTCTTACCAAATTTTCATTTTTCGTTTCCATTCAAAAATTAGCACTCCGGGTTGGGCAAACGACTGGCGCCACATAACGACTGGGATGCGTTGTTGGGGTGCATCTATAATATTTTAATGAGAAGAAAATTGATGGACGACTTATCTGTTTATATTTGCTTTATTGAAGTTAAGCCCATGGAAGGCGGTATATTTGATCCAACGCAAATTGCAGGTGCTGCCATGCAATGTTTTATACCAGCACCTACGGGTCAGAAGGCATATAAATTACTAATTGAACACCTGAAAATAGATCAATTTGAGCTTATTGATGTATTTTGGTTTGTTGATAGAAATCAGTCTAGTGACGAAGCGTATGGTAATACCGAAATAGAGTTGATTTCTGATGCTTACCGGACAGGTGATGTAGTTTATGGAGAAATCAGTATATGGGAGAATGAGGATGGTAACATAGAAGTGAGTGATAAAATCTTCATATTTGTATTTTTAGTTGAGATAGTTTTTTTTAAAGAGAGTATTATTGACTCGCAAATCTTTGAGGGAGCTTTTGTTAAATGTTTTTTACCTTCGAGGTCAATTCAATCTGCATTTACTGCCTTATATAAAAAAATGAAAATTGATAACTTTGGGCTCATTGATATTCATTATTTTTACAATACTGATACATCTGATTGGGGCAATCCTGATGACGAAGAGGAGTTGCGGATAATTTCAGAAGCCAGAAACTCTGGAGAGATAGCATACGGTGAATTTGATTCATGGAAGCATGGTGAGATAGAAGATTGAATGGCTGGTGAAGAATTTAAAGGTATTGAATGGTTTATGAATTCTCAAGAATGTGATTGGGTTGAGCCAATAGATGATTCTGAAATCGATTTATCTTCCGGGATAGCATATGGGCCTTGTGGTGGACCCCAAAAACTGGACAGGTTGTTAAGATATAAAATGTAATCTATTTAGCAGTTGTTGAAAGGGGAATTATGGCCTAAAAACGGAGGTCGCATTCAACGTTACCTAACCCAACCTTCATAAGACGTGGTACAGATATTTAAAGCATGTCACACGTTATCGGTTATAAAATACTTTGATTGATTCATCAATGACAGTCTTTACCTATCAGGCATTTAATTCCACAGCAGAAAAAATCACGGGGACTATTGCTGCAGATTCTCCTCGAGAGGCCAGGGAGAAACTCCGTGCTCAGGGACTACTTGTTGAATCAGTCACAGAGCAGAAAATCAAACAAGCTTCCGTCTGGAACCTGCCAGAACGTCCCGGACGATATGCAAGTCAATTCGCTTCGGCCATCCGTGATTTATCAACATTACTGAGCACGGGTATTGGTCTTGAATATCAGCAGGCTTGAGTTCTCCATGATTCCAGAGAATTCGCATGATCTCAAGTTCGCCTTTGGTAAATTGTGGCATTGCTATCTCCTGAATAAAGTTGCTTGATTTGTGTGTCAATGTTATCTGCGGAAGATTCCGCAGATAATGGGACATAATGACATGCATTAATAACAGGTGTTGTTTGGGCTAAATCGCCCGAAGGGCTGGGTGTGATGGCTCAATGTCTTTTTGCTATTCAGGAAATTCCTGAAATTGTTGCGTTTGGCTATTTTAGGATGTATATTTTTTGTATGAAAAAGAAAAAACAAAACAAGACATCGGTTAAGAAAAATACACCGAAAAAAAGTGTTTCGGAGAAATCCGGGAAGTCTCAAAAGAGAAATTCTAATAGCAAACCGAGGCGCGTTTCCAGTGGCGATATCGCACCGTCAGGAACTGAAGAAGGTGTCCAGCGGTTTGTTGTTTCGGAATCGATTCAAGCAGCTCAAGATGCAAAGATATCTGCAATTACAGATATTATCAGCGGGGTGCCTCCTCATGATGTTGGAACATTATCAAAAATTCTAACAGCGATCATGGAAGGAACATCAATTGATGATGCAGAGGTTGTCAGGAATGCTTTGCTTAATCCGATCCTTCCAAGCGAAGCCATAAAGAATGCAAAACCGGACCGAATATTATCATCCTATTGGCAAAGTGGCGGGTATCCCTATAAAAATTTGCTATCGCGAAAAAGTTATGAAAAACAGAAATACCGATTACAGGTTGAACTTTTGAAATTGCAGTCCTGGGTCAAGGAAACGGGACAGAAAGTAGTGATCCTGTTTGAAGGACGAGATGCAGCGGGCAAGGGGGGAACCATCAAGCGGTTCATGGAACATTTGAATCCTCGTGGAGCTAGGGTTGTTGCATTAGACAAACCGACAGAAGCTGAACGTGGGCAGTGGTATTTTCAACGGTACGTGCAACATCTTCCAACGTCTGGTGAAATTGTTTTGTTTGACCGCTCGTGGTACAACCGTGCTGGAGTGGAACATGTGATGGGATTCGCCACGCAAGAAGAGTACGCAGAATTCATGAGGCAGGTTCCTGAATTTGAGCGTAACCTGACTCGAGATGGAATGCTTTTTATCAAGTTCTGGTTTTCGGTTAGCCGAAAAGTACAGAGTCGACGGTTCAAGAATAGAGAAGTGCACCCTCTGAAACAGTGGAAAATATCGCCGATTGATAAAGCATCACAAGGCAAGTGGGATGAATATACCAAAGCGAAGGAAGCGATGTTCTTTTACACGGATACTTCTGATGCCCCTTGGACTGTTGTGAAATCAGATTGCAAAAAGCGTGCGCGTTTGAATTCCATGCGTTACCTGCTTCATAAGTTGCCCTATTCCGGTAAGCTTTATGATAAAATTGGCCCGGTTGATCCCCTGATTGTAGGTCGAGCCCAAACTGTTTACGAACGGGCAGAACGAAACACTGACGTTCCATTGCTGTAGCTTGCCTTGATGACTCAAATATTTCTGACACAAAAAAAGAGAGCTACTCCGAGGAATAGCTCTCTTATCGTTATGAAATCAATAACCTGATTAGAATCCACCAGGAACCGGAACATTGCCGGGTTCGGGAACGGGAACATTTCCACCACCGATTTTACTTTTCACGCCATAGTCTTCCATCAAGTGGTGGATAGTCTTTTTGACGGATTTCATTGCTTGTGGAAGATCATCATGGAAAGAGTTGTCTGGTCTCCATCGACTGGTTCCATTTTTAATTTTATGAAATAGCTGATCAACATCATTCAGGTCAGTTGCGATATGATCACTATTGACGTTATTGTTTGCCAACTCAAGAATGTGTTGAGCTTCCTTCATTACTTCATACATGTCCTTGTAAACGGCTCTGAATGCCGCATTGTTTCGATAATGGCCATGGGCAATCCTGCACATATTGGCAGATCTCCGATTGAGTTCCATAGCCAATCTTTTAACATGCAACCGGGCACCATACCCATTACCAGGATTGGGAAGGGGAACGTTTCCATTGTTGGGATGGGGAACGTTCCCCAGGTTAGGAACAGGAATATTGCCGTGCTCAAATTTACTTTTGATTCCATAATCTTCCATTAAATGGTGGATTGCATTTTTAACTGCATTCACTCTTGCGGGAAGGGTGTTATTGAAATGTTCATTGGACGTCCAGTTATGAACTCCTGCTTCTACTTTATGGAAAAGTTGGTCAATTTCATAAAGATCTGCAGTGATGTCTGCCACTCGATTCGCGCTTCTGGAATGATCATTAGCAAGAAGCATGATATGTTTTGCGTCTGTCAGAATTTTATACATCGCCCTGTAAATTTGGTTGAATGAAGGATTATGCCTGTAGTGAGAGTAGGCATCAATGCTCATCAGGTTAGCCTGATTTTTCAATTGAATGGCGAGTGCCCCTGTACTGGTACGGGCACCAAAAACATAAGTTCTTGGTAAAATGGTAGTTCTTGAATGGGGAGTGAGGCCACTGCGTGGGAAGTTACGATTTCTTCGAGTATTCCGTCTTGAGTTATTAATGATATCATCAATTTCGTGTAGAATTCCACCAACGTTCGGGTTCGGATCATACGCCAGCAATTCTGTCGTAAAATTCATCGAACTAATAGTAACTAACGATAGTGTGAGTAAATATTTCATGGCAATTACTCCTGATCCTTCCCTAAAAATGTTAACAGTGAATCCATAACGACGCTCAGTCTAGAGAAAGCCTCATTATGTAGAAACCTTGAATTCGGCCCTGACACGTATTATTTGAATATAATTCTAAAAAGCAATTAGTATGCCGATGCAATAATTCAGAGGAAATAGCAGAAAATAAGGTAAAAATGACTATAGTCAATCTGCGTTTATGATTTAAGTGTAGTCAATATGATAGTGGAGTGTCGAGGTGATTACGCATTGCTGTGTCAAATTGAAATGTTTATTTACTCTTAACTTGTAGATAAGATTATAAATTGAGGGCATAATGCTTGTTAGTCTCATTCAGGATGTTTATTTAAGAGAGGCGATGATGCAATGATATGAAGCTTCTAGTGCTCTTTCGAGCTTTACTAGTGTTCTTTCGAGCTTTAGATGTCATGTGTCAATTTACGACTGGCACGCTCGTTGACGTGCTACTTCATCTGAGCTAAGTGACATTTAGCGGTAGTTCGACTTTCAGGATGTGCATAGCAATGGAAAATCCTCATGTTGAAACGATGGCTTCAGGTGCAAATAGCATCGAATTAGAGGATCAGATTAAACTGCAGCGTCTGATTAATGATGCTTCTCACGTTCTCAGTTTTTTCAAAATATATGGTTTGTTGATATTTTTCCCCGCTTTTGTTGTAGGGGCTTTTGTCGGTCCGCCTGTTCTTATTGCATCAATTGCTCACTTGTGCCTGTTTTTGCTTTCAGTTCTTGCGAAAAAATTGCTTCTGCAGCGTTCACGGTTTGGTCGCTGGCTTACCATATCGATTGGGTCCCTTGTTATTGTTGCATGTTTGCTGATGATTCGAGGACTCTGGATTGAGGATGAACAGTTAGTCGTCATGCTATTTCCCATCTCTTTTCTGTTACTTTCCCTTTTTCTGGTGGTCGTTCTTCTTAGGCGAGATATCGCTAACTTTTTCAAATAGAACCATTGGGTATTTTGCAGGTTGTTATTCCGGGTAATGAGAAAAGTTCAGATAATCATTCTCCGGGATGGAATAACGATTGAATCTTCAATGCCATTCAAGATATCGTAGAGATGACGATATCCTGCGTTATCAATAAAATTCCAAATTGATGTCAGATTAACAATAGTTTTTGAGGAGCCCCTGATGAACCGCTTTCTGATTTTGCTTTTTATTATTTTTCTGTCAGTTAATGTTGAAGCTGATGACAGTTCTCAAGCTCCTCCTGTTGAATCGGGAATGAAACCTATTTTTAACGGGGAAGACCTCTCAGGCTGGGATGGTGATTTACGATTATGGTCCGTCAAAGATGGAGTCATTCATGGCGAGACGACTCCCGAAAATAAAGCAAATGGAAACACGTTTATTATCTGGAAAGGGGGAGAGACTAAAGATTTTGAACTACGGCTTTCCTTCAGGTGTAATGCAACGAATAATTCCGGAATTCAATATCGCTCTAAACATATCACTGATGATAAAGTCAGGAATAAATGGGTGGTTCGCGGGTATCAACACGAAATTCGTAATGAAAATACCTTGAGTAGTGTTTCCGGGTTTATTTAGTCGTCCCTGAAATAGTCATTATTCAGAGATGGTAAAATATTGAACCTGGCTGATCGGAATTGGATTCGGAATTCCCCAGAATTTACTACCACTTGCTAATCTTAACCGAAATCCATAGCGTAAAAAC
>JAJRVU010000410.1 GCA_024277145.1 Planctomycetota bacterium | reverse complement strand
TGCAACAACAATCATCATTGCACCTGCTAAAGCAAATCCTCGTTTTGTAAATGCAAATTTAACCACGCGACCAGTCGCTTTAAAAACTGCGGAAGTCGCATTTAAGCCTAACCGTGGAACTTCAACGATCCGTTGAAGAACTGTTTTCTTCCGGGGCTTTTTATAATGCATACGTTTTAATATGGATTTTTTGTCAAATCGATAAGCCACAGCTCACTCCATTAAGCACAAGGGCCCGTTAATTGTTTCAAGTGGTCCAATTCATTTCAATCAAATAGTGATCACTTAATTTTCTTATGCAGGATTAGAAGTTATCTCAAAATGATCTAATTCGTACGAATCCAGATATTGCGAAAGAGGCATCTATCACATCTGAAAATTGAGACAACAAAACCTATCTCATTACATCGACAAGAACCGTCCCATCCTTGAGGAATATTCCGAAAAAACAGAATGGGCAATATGTAAAAATTAGGCAGTAATAATTCTCAATTGCTTTTTGAGTGAATCAGCTTTGAGGAACAGGATTTTACGTATCGAGACCAAGCACATCAGCCATCCCAAAAAGGCCGGAATTCTGATTGATGAGAAACTTGGCAGCAGCTAATGCACCATAAGCGTAACTGTCTCTCGATTGACCACGAACCGTCAGATCAATCGTTTCGCCCATCATGCCAAAGACAATGGTATGTTCTCCAACATTATCGCCGGTCCTCAATGCGTGGTAACCAATTTCCGATTGTGGTCTTAAACCGGGTCTTCCTTCCCGACCATGCACATGATCCGTCTGCCCCATTTCCTTAGCTACGATTTCACCAAATCGTAAAGCGGTTCCACTCGGTGCATCTTCTTTAAAGCGATGATGCCTTTCAATGATTTCAACATCAACACCTTGAGGATGGGATTTCAAAACCTTTGCTGCATCCTGCACCAGTTTCATGACAAGATTCACCGCAAGGCTCATACTTGGCGCAAAGACAACAGGAATCGTTTTCGATGCATTTTCGATGGCCTGTTTTTGATCTTCCGTCAGTCCGGTTGTTGCAGCAACAAGAGCGATTTTATTTTTTTCACACAACTTTACTGCTTTCATGAAGCCTGCTGGAACTGAGAAATCAATTAAAACATCAACCTTTTCTGCAGGTTCGGTGGTTACTTCAACGCCCACTTTTCCAACACCAGTCAACTCCCCTGCATCCTGGCCCAGACAGGGATTATTCTCTGCTTCCAATGCAGCGGTTAGTTGCAAATCGGAATCTGCATGAACCAGGGCAACAAGCTTTCTTCCCATTCGACCTGCAGCACCATTGATTCCAATTTTTATTTGTTCACTCATTTTACTCTGTTCCTGTATTTTTTATCTTGGTGAAAATCCAGTTTTTTGGGTGATATATCAGACACTCTCTTTTAGAATATATATACAGTGAATATACCGTGAAGAAGTCCATCTTCCAACGGACTTCATCCTTTCGTTTGATTCATTCAACTGATTTAAACTTTACATTCCGCTTTCACAGGACAATATTCTGATGCTCATCAAGCCGACTGCATATTTCGTAAAGGAATACTTATTATTAATCCCCATCCTATTCGTTTTGTTGATGGGAAGATCTCCCATAATTCAGGCTGAGGAGAAGAAACCTGAAAAAGAGGTCATGCTGGGAACATTCCTGAAATTTCAGCGACTTTACGATAGCAAAGCCCCCATTTCTGAAAAGAAAAAGGCAATTCAGAACGCGCTTAAAAACATTCATTCCACCGGCCTGAATACAGTAATGCCTTATGTTGTTGATTCATCTGGAAGAGCATATTATTCGAGCAAAATTATTCCGGAACAAATTGAAAAAGATTGGGACCCGTTAGAATTTGTCATCAATGAAGCTCCCAAGTATCACTTGAAAGTTTATCCGTCAGTTTGTGTTTTGGTTTGTGGTCATCATCATTTACAGGGAATATTAAAAGTTCACCCGGAATGGGCACTGCGAAATCCTGCTGGGGAAAAACTGGGATTCATCAGCAGCGCCAACGAAGAAGCCAGAAAATGGACTGTTTCCGTTTTGAAAGAGATCACCGAAAAATATCAACCTGATGGATTAATGCTTGATTACCTCAGATTCAATAATCGGCCTATGAAACTGGACGAAGTTTCTCAAACAAGATTTGATCACCAAAACAGTAAACAAGATGAGTCTGCAAAAAAAGAAGCGATGCAAAAGTTCAAGGAGGAATCTCTCACTGAGTTGGCAAAAATGATCAGCGAAGAAGTTCGTCCCTTGAAAAAAGGAATCAAGATCTCCATTTATTCTTGGGGAGCACATGTTTCCAATAATCATCGGGTGGCTCAAAACTGGAAGCTGTGGATCAAGCAGAATTATATCGATATGGTTTGTGCATCGGGTTATGTTTTTGAGGAAAAATATGGCCCCGATTTCCTTTCCATCTTTCAAAAAAGAATGGATGATGCCCAAAAAATTCGACAGGAATACAGCCCTTCATCACAATTAACATTCTGCCTCGGACTCTCCACCAGTCATGGCAAGGTTCATCATTTTCGGGAAGTTGAAAATTATCTCAAAGTGGCTGCAAAAGCGGGGCTTGATGGCGTGGTTCTGTTTAACTGGTATGTTTTTGAAAACTTCCGGAAAGATGTAACTGAACATCACTTCTTTGAGGAATACGCAAAATCAATCCAGCAGCATGGTTCAAAATAAGGATCGTGTAGAATCCAGTCACATTAAGTTCAATTTGTTCCTTTTCGGATTTGGCTTTTTCTTAAGGTCTCTATTGGTCGTGAACTGCTTGTGCCGAAGTAGATTTTTTCCTGATCGTTTTCAACCTTGATATTTCTGGAGACTTCAATCAGTTGATCATTCAGCTTATATTCCTTCTCATCATTCGTATTAAGAGTAATGCGAATAAAATGATTTCCCCCGGGTAATTTTGGAAGATAGTGCCAGCTTCCATAAATCCGAGTCATGAATTTTCCATCCACATAAAGCTGCGCGTGCCCTTCTCCGTTGGCATGTTTTTTGGAAATCTGATCGGGTGAGAAACGGAAATTTTCGGTAATCAGATGAATATT
>JAJRVU010000409.1 GCA_024277145.1 Planctomycetota bacterium | reverse complement strand
GATTTTTTTTACCAATTACATGGACATCAGCAAGATATGTTGCAATTTGTAGAGGTATTTGCTTCAGATGGTGAGGATTATGAATTTAAATAGATATCTTAAAGTCATAAAATCGAGGTTTTCTGAAAACTGTGGTTGTGAAAGTCACACTTCAATAGTATATTTAGTCGATTCTTCTATTTCCTTATGGAAGTTGAGCGAACAGGGTCGGAAGTAAGCGAGTAGCCTCTTTATTATATGAATAAGAGTATATTTCGACCGAGGGATTTTCTAACAGAGGTGTATCCTCTTGATCCCGTTAAATATTTTCCACACATTTTTGCTGCCAACTATACGGTTTTTTTAACCGCTTTAAAAAGTTGATGGCTTTGTTGTGGTCACACTGAATTCTGTGAATTTCTTGTTTGTCCAGAGTTCCTGTTTAAGCAGAGTTTGCTTTTCGTGGTAGCGGTCTAAACTGCTATATTAATGCGAACACCTGAGTAGTTGGTGATCTGTTTTACCTGCTTCTGCGCAATGCCTTTTGTATCCATGTTTTTATATATGGTTCGAACTGACTACCAAGCTATATTTGTTTATTTGCTCTTATCGATGAAAATATAAAAGAGCCTATATTCATACATTTATCATTTATAAAGCTTTGCTTTCAAAATGATCTGACTGATGAAGAAAGATAACCATTGAAGACTTTTAAAGAACTTAATTTAATTCAGCCAATCCAACGTGCATTGGCCGATGAAAAATATGAAATTCCAACTCCTATTCAGGCAAAAACTATTCCACACGCAATTCTAGAGCGTGATGTGCTGGGATGTGCTCAGACTGGAACTGGAAAGACGGCTGCTTTTGCATTGCCAATTCTGAATCGACTGGGACATCCCCATCGCAAGGCGATTTCAAAAAGCCCTTTTGTGCTTGTGCTAGCCCCTACGCGTGAATTGGCGATACAGATTGGTGATAGCTTTGAAACTTACGGTCGGCATCTTCAGCTTCGTAAGGCTTTGGTGTATGGTGGAGTTGGAGCGGCAAATCAGATTCGGACTATGAATCGAGGAGTGCATATACTTGTGGCAACTCCTGGCCGATTGCTCGACTTGATGAACCAAGGACATATCAAGCTCGATAAATTAGAAACATTTGTATTAGACGAATCAGATCGCATGCTTGATATGGGCTTTCTTCCAGATCTCAAAAAAATCATCAGCAAGTTGCCTAAAAAACGTCAGTCATTGTTCTTTTCAGCCACTATGGAACCTAAAATTGTCAAGCTTTCACAAAGCTTACTCAGGAACCCGGTAAGCATCAATGTTACACCCAAGTCGACAAATTTGGAAAAAATTAAGCAGAAACTATTATATGTTGATCAAAAATCCAAACAGTCATTGTTACGAACAATTCTCAGGGAAGGTGACGCTAAACGAGTCTTAGTATTCACTAAGACAAAACGAAGAGCGAACGTGGTTGCAGAAAAGCTGGAGCGTAGTGGCGTTAAGGCGACAGCAATCCATGGTAACAAATCTCAGAATGCTCGACAAAAAGCACTGGAAGCGTTCCGTCGCAAGGAAGTACAGGTACTGGTTGCGACCGATGTTGCAGCACGGGGCATTGATATCGACAGCATCACACATGTTGTCAATTTTGACCTTCCGAATGTTCCGGAAAACTATGTTCATCGAATTGGTCGTACCGGTCGCGCTGGTGCAAATGGAGTTGCGTTATCATTTTGCTCGCCTGACGAACGCAGTGAATTACGAGCAATCGAACGATTGATCGGCCAGAACGTGCCAGTTGTGAATGCTCAACTAAAAACTGATCCTGAAGAGGACAAACAGGCACGCCCTCATCAATCGCGATACCATGCTGCTGGAAAGACCAAAAAACATATCAGGCGAAACACTGGATCAAAAAAGGCTACGAGATCACAGGCTACGAGATCACAGGCTACGAGATCACAGGCTACCAAGCCACACTCAACCGATACAACGAGCAATGAAAACAAACCGAATCGACGACGACGGAAACGAAAAGGCCGAAATGAAAGGCTACGTGTTAAACTAAACAGTTAACAAGACAGTTAAATAAGACACAGACTAATTAACTAATCGACTACTATTACTTGCGGTCTAAGAGGCGTGAATGTTTCACTCACAAAAGACTGCAAATTTATTTTTTGAAGTTTTAGGATAAAAGAGATGGCTGAAGGCACTATTAAGCGTATTACTGACAAAGGATTTGGTTTCATTGAAGATGGATCTGGAAAAGACATGTTCTTTCACAGTTCAAACGTTGAAGACATTAGTTTTGAAGAACTACAAGAGGGACAACGTGTTTCATACAGCGTCGGAGAAGGACCAAAAGGACCTCGAGCTGAAAATGTACGAGTTGTTTGAAGACGTGTAGTCCATCATATGGACTCAGTAACATAAAATTGAACACCGAGGGTTTAACAACTTTCGGTGTTTTTTTTAATTCTTGGAACCTATACAAATCGAAGTGGGTCAGAACGAATTCCACATTTTTAATTCAAAACTGGTTTAATTGTTTCCCTTTTTATGTTTTAAACATATAGAATGAAGTTGGGGAAATAGCGGGCTCTTCCCATTAACTCAAGCACTTTGTCTATCAACGAGGGGGTTCCTGAAAAATGAAGTACCTACTGACTCTTACCTTCTTTACAGTCTCCATGTTTCTGCCATGTTCGGTCAATGCAGCTCCTGAACCCGGGTTTCAAACAATCAGGAGTTCTAAAACAAACAAAGACCTGCAATTGATCAGGAATGCTGCGAAAACTTTTACGCAGGCATATAACAATGCTGATGCTAATGCAGTTGCTGCACATTTCGCTCGAAATGCAGATTACATCGGTGAAGATGGAACAAAAATCTCTGGTCGAGACGAAATTCGAAAAGATTTTGAATCCATTTTTCAAAACAGTGAACCTCGAACTCTCAAACTGAAAATTTTGTCAATTCGAATGATTACGCCAACTGTCGCTATTGAAGATGGAATGACAATCATGAATCCTCCGCCGCCCGGTCCTCCTGTTGACAGGCGTTACACGGTTATTCATGTGAAACAGAATGATAAATGGTTAATCAAAAGTGTACGAGAATCTCGATTTGAAAAAATATCTAACAAAGGGAAATTGAAAGAACTGGGATGGTTGGTCGGCGAGTGGATTGATGAGAGTCCTGATTCCATTGTTTTAACTACTTGTAAATGGTCTTCTAATAAAAACTATCTTCTCAGAAAATACTCCATCCAGTTTGAAGGAAGGAATGTCTTCAATGGCGTGCAACGAATTGGTTGGGATCCTTTGACAAAGCGAATCAAATCGTGGGTCTTCGATTCAGAAGGAACAGTCGGCGAAGGGTACTGGACTCGTGATGGTAACAGATGGATTGTTTCAGTTTCTCTTGTTCTTTCAGATGGAAGAACCGCTACTGCAAAAAATTCATTTGAATATTTAAACAAAGATTCATTCATATGGAGTTCGACTAATCGAGTCGTTGATGGTATCTCCACTCCTGATATTCTTAACGTAAAAATTGTTAAAAAACCTCCTGCACCTAACTCGAATTAATATTCGATAGGACAATCGCTTTAAATCAAATTTATAAAATAATATCTATCATAATCGAATTTAAACCGGAGTTGGTGAAATGAATAAATACTTTAAATTATCAATCGTGTTAATTCTTGCTTTATTCTTAATAACAGATACAGCTTTTGCACGCGGGCGTGGTGGTGGAGGTCGTGGCGGCGGTAGAAGTGGTGGTGGACGTTCATTTAGTGGTAGCCGGGGTGGTGGAGGACGGTCTTTCAATCATTCTCGTTCCCCTTCATCGTTTAACCGTTCATCATATAACCGGCCAACTTCCCGACCTCAATATTCAAGACCATCCTCCCGACCATCTTCACGACCTGTTTCAAGACCAACAACACGTCCAACGACAAGGCCGGGCACTGGTAACCGACCGAATTTTGGAAACCAACCGGGTGCAGGAAACAGGCCCAATTTTGGTAACAGCAACAGGCCGGGAAATAGTAACAGGCCTTCAACTCGCCCTGGAACCAGACCATCCACACGTCCCGGCACTGGTAATCGTCCCAATGTTGGTAATGGAAATCGTCCGAATATAGGCAACGGCAACAGGCCAAACATTGGTGGCGGAAACAATAACATCAACATTGGTAATAAAAACTTAAACATCAATAACAGGCACGGATATGGAATTGGAAACGGGAATTACAATAACCACCACAATCATTGGCACCATGGAAATTGGAATCATGGTCATCATCACTACGCTCGGGCTGCTGCATGGGGACTGGGAATGTGGGGAGTATGGAACATTGGAAGCAGAGCTTATTACAGTGGCTATTATCCCTACTCAAACCCTTATTATGTAGAAACAGTTGTTGTTCAGGGATTACCTGCTGTCAATTATTCTGTCCCCATTAATGTCTTAGAGAATCCGGAAGAACCTGTTTCTGGCGAAGACCCCGGCATGGTTGAATTTGATAAAGGATTGGCTGCTTTTAAAAACCAGAATTACAGACAGGCTCTGGATCATACAAATGCAGCTCTTAAAATATTACCCAATGATGCATCCATTCATGAATTTCGTTCTTTGGTTCTCTTCGCAACAAGAAACTATCAGGAAGCGGCTGCGGGCGTTTACTCTGTTCTTTCTGTTGGTCCCGGCTGGGATTGGACAACATTAATCAGCCTGTATGACGACAGTGATACCTACACCGAGCAACTTCGTGCATTGGAAAAAGGTG
>JAJRVU010000408.1 GCA_024277145.1 Planctomycetota bacterium | reverse complement strand
CTCCCCTGCCATTTCCTTGATACGAATTGTGTAAGTGGATTGATTATTGAAGACGGGCGGGCGAAACCGGTTTCCTTTGATTCGAACGGTATAAATAATTTCATTATTCATTTCATCAATGATTTGAATAACAGGATCCTTCTTTTTTGAGAAAACGAGTTCCGGCAAATATCCCATCGGTTTTCGTCCATAATTATCAAACATGGAAACTGTGATTGGCCAACCGGGAAACTGTTTTGCATTAGGGTCCTGGACATTAACATGCCTGGGCCAGCATTCCATTTTGATTTGTCGGGTTGATTTATTAAACCGAATTAATCCGTAACCTGCTGCATTGAAGTTTTCTTTCGTAGGATTTGCATAGGCGTGCATTGTGAGTTTATTATTGAATCCGTCATAATAGCGTCCTGTAAAAGGGAGAACATGATTCGCGGGTGGGTTTAAAGGCTTTTCCAGTGGCCACCACCAACGCCCATAAAAATTCACAATGGAAGGAACACAAAACGAATAACCTGAATCTTCCCAGTTCTGGACTCCGTGTTGAATCACTGTTGCCAGATGTTGATCTCCTGCAATATGAAAAGCAAAACATTTCCGAATTTCCGTCAAAGCCCTTGCCCTGCCTGACTGTGGCCAACCATTCGAATCAAGGTCTGCAAGCAACCTCCCATTGTGCTTTCCATGAATATGTGCACCTCCTGCAAAGATGGTTTGAGAAAGCACAACCTTCATTTGAGCATTCTTCCAGTCATGCCCCCACTGTTTTAAAAACTTAAGTTGCCTTTCTCCAAGCAGTTTTGCTTCAGGAATATCAACCGTGGATCTGTCATAATTCGGGTCTGTAATGTGATCTGCTCGCGGACCTTGTTGAGGAATAATTCCTACAGGCCCCGTTTTCCATTTCCTGTCTTCAATGATAGCAAAATCTATTCCTCCGACATTGAGTGATGTGTAGTAAACGGAAATCCCCTGTTTGATTGGCGTTGGATCATACGGATCAGGAAGATGGCTGGTTTGTGCGCGTTGAACCCTGTTCACATATTTTGCAGACATGCGATAACCACCATCATCTGCGCCTCTTTTATGGGAGACGGTTCCTCCATTCCCCCATAAATTCGGTTGCCCGACATCATGATCATCCGGGATGGTGATCGTCGGCCTGTATTTGATGATTTCACGGAATTGTCTTCCAAAGAGAAGCCAAGCAGCGGTATGGGCTTTATGGTCATAACTTTGATCACCTGAAAAGAAAAGCAGATCAGGATTTTGCAATTTCACATTTTTAATAATGTCAGATCGGGGTCCTCGATCCTGATTGGAATTCCCGGTGAAGGCAGCAACGACAATTTCATCTTGATCAATGGGATTTTTTCGGATTCGTCCTTCAAATTGAGATCCCCCTTCATGTGTGACCCGGTAAGGAAAATCCTGAGTATCATCCCAATTTTTCATCTGGAACAGAGCAGTCCATCCATCAGGATTAACAGACGTTTCAGAAATTTGCACCCACTGACCATTTTTTTTGATCCACAGTTGTGCTTTCCGGTCTTCGTTTTTTCTGAGAGGATAGAATTGAGCGGTTAATTTGAGTTTTTTGTCATGTACAGTATAAAGGGCAAAGCAGATTACCTCATTCCTTTTGACCTCTGGAATTCTCGGCTTCCCCCCATTTCTCTTGATCTGGATTGGTTCCGGGTTTTCAGAAGTGGGGTCTGGCTGAGCAAAAACAGCATTATTCAGGCAAATCAGCGTTACCAATAGCCCTGAAATGATCGCCATTCGTCTGATTATTAATTCTGGCATCTTAATACTGATATTCATTGTGATTAACTTTCCTTTAGTTCTGGTTGTGGTTCGGTTATCTATCTGATCTCAGCCGATGCAAACTGTAAAGGGGGTTCCGGGTAAAAATAGGCTCTAAAAACAGACTCTAAAGAAATACCTGAACCATTGCCTGAACCCTTGACTGTGAAATTTCTGCAACTTATACTCACTAGTCTAATTTCGGATAAATGTCACTTAGCTCAGATCAAGTTGCACACCAACGAGCGTGCTATTTGCAAATTGACAGATGACATTGAAAGCTCGAAAGAGCACTGGCTGGTTTATGTTACAATTCGCCTGAGATCCTGTTCACAATACATTGGGTTCAGTACTTATAAAACAGATGATTTCATCAAGACTAGAAATCATAACACCTTATATCAAAGCAGTTTAATAACTATGAAAAGTGAAGAGAGACACGAACTCAAGTCCAATGATCTCGAAACTCTTATTAATCGGATCAAGCCCAGACTTGAAAAACATGCCAACAAGCTTGTTTTCGGGGCAATTGCCATCTTTGTTATAGGAGTGATTTCTGTTGTTGCTATGAAAAATAATGCAGCAGCAAGAACTGCAGGCTGGGCTGATATGGCCGATGCACAGACTTCAGAAGAATATGCAAATATTGTGGATGCTCACAAAGGGACGGCTGTCGCTCGCTTTGCAAAACTGAATCAGGCAGGCTCTCTTTACGAACATGGGCTTCAATTCATGTTTTCTGACAGAGCCCCTGCCCTGGCTGATATGAAAAAAGCTCAGGAGCTTTATAAAAGTTTATTAGAAGACAAGAAATCATCCGAAACAATTCGAGAACGTGCTTTGTTTGGACTTGCAAGGTGTTTGGAATCAACATCCGGGGAAAATACTCAAGAAGCCATTGAAACTTATGAACAATTGGTACAGGAGTTTCCTGATTCGATCCATACTGCTAAAGCAGAAGAACGAATCAAGGTTTTGGCAACAGACGATGCCAAAAGCTTTTATAGCTGGTTCCAGAAACAGAATCCCAAACCTGTCGACAGAACCAAACCAAAAGATGGAGATGAATCTGAAGTAAAGATTGATCTTGAAGACAACGACAAAAAAGAGGCTGCTGAAAAGCCTGAAGACCAGCCTGTAGATAAAAGTGAAAAAACAACTGGTG
>JAJRVU010000407.1 GCA_024277145.1 Planctomycetota bacterium | reverse complement strand
CAGGCGGGTCATCCCTTCTAGTGATGGCGACGGAGCAGAAGTTGAGCCTTGGCCAACAGATCGTATCCAAATTACTTTGCAAACATTGCTCCTGGAAGAAGCAGGCTACACTGTGCCGCACGGTATTATCTACTATGCATCGGAACGAAGAAGAGTCATCGTCCCCATCACCGAGGAACTACGCAGGGAAGCACTGGAAACTCTTGATGCCGTTAAAGCAAGTTCAACCAATCCCCGACCTTTGCCTTTAATTAATGATCCCAAATGTCCAAAGTGCTCGCTCCAGCCTGTTTGCCTTCCAGACGAAGTCAATCTCACCCGTGAACTTGAAAAGAACTCGAAAAGAAAGCCAAGAAAACTCTGGCCACCACGGGATGATGGAATCCATCTTGTCATGCAGAAAAAAGGAACCAAAGTCGGGGTCCGTGGATCCTCATTGAGAATCACTGATTATAACGGTTCAAAACTACAGGAACTTCCCCTGGCCAATCTTGAAAGCCTTTCTCTGCTAGGGTCGGTGCAAATCTCCACACAGGCCATCCAGACTCTTTCCGATAAGAATATTCCGGTTTCCTTTTTATCTGCAGCAGGTCGAATGGTTGCGATGATAGATACACTCGATTCCGTCAGTGCAGAAATTCGACGGGCTCAGGTCAGAAAGTTTGACATGCCTGAAAAAGCCCTGGAACTTTCCCGTTCATTGATACATGCAAAGATTTTAAACCAGCGAAAACTTCTCATGCGGAATTCCCACGACCTGCCGAAAGAGATTTCCGATGCGATTTCCGAACAGGCGAAAGCAGCTTTGAAGGCTGATAGTATTGAATCCTTGCGTGGTCACGAAGGTCAGGCTGCCTCTCTCTACTTCCAGAACTTTCATCGTATGATCAAGGGTGAGTTCTCTGAAGTGTTTGAAGCTAATGGCCGAAAACGACGACCAGCACCCGATCCCGTCAACACCTGCCTCTCTTTCGCTTACACGATGCTTACGCATGAGTGCACAGCCAGTTTGAAAACTGCACGACTTGAACCAACGATAGGTGCATTTCATGTTTCCCGTCCGGGTCGGCCTGCCCTTTCGCTTGATCTGATGGAACCGTTCCGTTCACTCATTTCCGATTCAATCACAATCTCTGCTTTTAATCGGGGGGAACTTCAGAAAGGTCACTTCCACCAAACTGCAGCCGGGTCTCTTTTTACCAATGATGGGCGAAAAGCATTCTTTTCAGTTTATGGCAGGCGGATGGCTGAAGAAGTTACGCATCCCGTTTTTGAATATAAACTGAGTTACAGAAGAATGATCATACTTCATGCACGGATGATTGCAGCCTGGCTTATGGAAGAAGTCCCCACCCTGTCATTTCTTACTACGAGATAATGACCAATAGAAAGACTGTCCCATGAGAAGAAGTTATCTTGTCTGTTATGATATCCGAAACGCACGACGATTAAGAAATGTCCACAAAACGATGAAAGGGTTCGGCGAGCCTTGGCAATATTCGATCTTCTTCTGCACACTCAAGCCCATTGACCGGGTCCGACTGCAATCTCAACTCGAGACGATCATCAACCAGAAAGAAGATCAGATCCTGATCATCGATCTCGGGGCAAACCGTGAGAGAGCGAAAATCGCAACTACAGTCATCGGTCAATCACTTGACCCGTTGGAGCCGGGATCAATGGTCATTTGAAGCTACGATTTGACGAAGAAAAGTGTCATCGAAAAATAAACAGAAATTGATTTATCCTGATAAAATTTCGATCTACGGTAAAAAACAATTAAATGAACGAGACACATACCGTAGCAAAATCCACCCTATAGGTGATGTAAGTCTTTATTATAACGTGGAATAAGAATAATACAAGCTTTTGACCAATATAATTTATTTACATTTGTTTTCTTCATAAATCGTAGATTTATGAATGTTGTGATTGATAATTTTTTCCATCTCCGTACGATGAGACTCAAATACAACTTCTGTTCAGCATTCTGAAGGCAGGAAACTTCTTGTTTTGCTCACCAGCTTATTTCGTAAATACCGGTTCCAACCCGGTATCAGAAAATACAAGGATTTCCTGTCCTATCGGGTCCAAACCAATAGCAGGGGTTCTTTTTATATATCGTAAGACCAGTTACCAAAACATCAAGGAAATTCTCATGGCTGAACCCAAAGTGACACAACGTGCCTACACTCTGAAAATCTCGGGAACCGACTTGAACGACCAATCCTGGCGGGATTTTCTCTGGAACACTCATTCAACCGTCAATCGGGGCGCTCGTTCTTTTGGTGATTGGCTCCTCACGTTAAGAGGTGGACTTTCGCATGAACTGGAAATTCCTGAACCAGGCCCCAAAGCAAAAAAGGAACCATCCGAAGAATCATCAAGACAGATGCAAAAAGATCGAAGGATTCTGCTTGCCCTCTCCTGGCTGTCTGTTGAATCTGAGGCAGGTGCTCCAAACAAACATCGGATTAAAAAAGTAAATTCAGCTTATGCTACAGTTGAAGCTCTTGAAAAGATTCTTAAGAAAAGGGAACTTTCAGAATCGGAAATTCAAAGCTGGGTGGAGGATTGTGGCACCGCCCTGCAGTCGCAAATTCGTGACGACGCAATATGGATCAACAGGAGCCAACTTTTTGATGAAAAACAGGAAGTCATAGGCGAGTCCCTTACGCGGGAGGAAGTATGGGATATTTTTAGTCGATTCTTTAAAAGCAAAAAAGAATACTTTGCAGGAATTGAAACTCCCCAATTAAATGACGATTCATCCACAGAAATAGTTTCCGGTGAAAAGTCGGGAGATCAGGCGAAGGATCTCATCCAGGAAGCAGGCAAATGGCTCAGTAATCGTTTCGGGACAGGAGCAGCCACTGATTTCACTCAAGTCGCAAAACAATATGAGAACTTCGCAAAATGGTGCAGACAAGTTTCAGAAAATCTGAATGAGTCTCCTTCAAAACTTCTCATCCAATTAAAACTCGATATGCAAGTTGAAGGTGAAATCACTAACCGGCTGGCGGGAACGTCCGGACCATCCAATCAGGTGCAGAACCGTTTCAAAGAAATTGTCAATTCCCTCAAGAATGATCGTCTGTCTAAAGAGATTGATTACCTTGAACTCGCTGAAAAGGCGGAAGCTCAGGCAGAAGAGAAAAAAACGAAAACTGATAATAAAGGTCGTCGTGAGTGGTCAGATAAAATGCTTGAAGCAGTGGAACATGACGCAGGGATAACCTATTTGCATCCCCATAAAGGAAAATCACGTCATCAGGAATTTTCTGTTATGCTCGACCACGCAGCCAGACATCTTTCCGTCAATCATTCCTGGATAAAAAATGCAGAAACCAGCAGGCGGAAATTTGAAGCGGATGCGGAAAAAATGCATAAAATTCCTGAGAAGATTAAAAAATTCCTGAACGATTATTGTAAAAAAAGAGGTGAATTATCTAATTCTCTGAATGCGAATGATTTTATTATTAACCCCAGAGCAATTGATGGCTGGAGAGAAATTGTCGAAGCCTGGAACGATAAAAACTGCCAAACCGATAAGGACCGAATCCAAGCAGCAAAAGAGTTGCAGCCTGACCTCAAAAAATTCGGTGATATCAATCTTTTTACCGATCTTGCAAAAAAAGAAGCTGAGATCGTATGGAAGGGGAAAGAGGGATATAAGAACTTACTCAATTATTCTCAGGCACAAAAAGCAAAACAGGACCAGATTCGGTTTAAGGTTCCTGCCTACAGGCATCCAGATGAGTACAAACACCCCGTCTTCTGCGATTTCGGCTATTCCCGCTGGAACATTGAATACGCAACGCATCAATTCCAATTCCAATTCCACAAAAAGAAAAAAGAGCTCGAAAAGAAAATAATCAAACGAGACAAAACAGAAGTCTCAATTGAAAAAACAAAAAAAGAAGAACTCAAAGTGAAAAAACAGGTCGACCTTGAACAGATTCAAAACAACATTAATGAACTCGAACAGGAACTTGACTGGCTCGACAAGACCTGTGGCCTCAGAATGGATCT
>JAJRVU010000406.1 GCA_024277145.1 Planctomycetota bacterium | reverse complement strand
TGTCACTGAATAAAGGAACGAATTTTTTAGAAGACTTCATGACCGCAACGATTTCATCAAAAAATCGTTTTCGGGGATACATCGTTTGCCCCAGTTTGGTGGAGGGATATTTTCCATGCTCACCAATGGAAAGGACTGCATCAACTGCAAGATCAGTTCCCCCAACGCAAAGGGCATCTTTAATTGTGGAATAAGTTGGGATGTTAAAATCTTTGGAAACCTGTTTCGACATTTCGCCTTCAGGCATTTGATCTGCAAAGAAGGAAACGACTTCCATTTGTGGATGAACCATCTTGCCATTGAACAGGTAGGGAGTCAGGAAATTTTCCAGGATCACATGTGCATGAGATCGATAAGTGAATTCCGTGAAGATGGCAGCAACACGCATTTTCTTTTGTGAAGGAGCAGCCTGTAAAGCAGCAGGAGATATTGAACGCTGGAAAAGAGACGTTGCAGCTAACATTCCCGCGTTTTTCAGAAAGGAGCGACGATTCAGTGAAGAAGTTTTCTGGTTTTGTGCGTCAGCTTTGCTGTTGTTCGTCATTGAATTTATTCTCCCGAAATTTCTTGTTTTCATCGCGATTTATTGCAGGTATCCGAAATCGGTTCTGGATTCTGTTCACTCAATCATAAATGAGTATTGATGCGTTGATTAGGGCGATTGGGAGAATTTATTGAATTTTCTGGTGAATTTTAAAACTTACGATCACTAATTTTATTATGTGTTATTGGTTTACTCATTCCAGAGAAGGGCTTCATCCAAAGTGATTTCTTCTTCAATTTTTATTGGCTCGTAATGCCATCCTTCCCCTGTTTCTAAACAACATTCAACCAAACGAGCATGTTCGTCGAATATATAAACAGGTGATCCAGATCGAATTGTGTAAGGGGGGATTGGCCCGGTCCAGATTAATCGCTTCTTTCCTGATTCAAGATGTATGCCTGTTACAATCTCTCGGGGTGACGGCAATTTTTCAGAGAGTTCTTTCAGAGTGCAATTTTGTGTTGGTGGAGTGATGCGAATGTTAGCCAGATGTTCGTGATACAAATACGCTGCTAGGCTGGACACGAGAAAAACGAGCGCCAGGAAATCTAATTTCTTTTCATATTTTTTCAGTAGTTTACTCATTATCGTTTCATATTTATTCTGTTTCCGGGAAAAGAATTCTTATGTCATCTTACTTGAAAAAGTGGCTGTTATTCAAGAATAAATTATTAAGCATTGTTCTAACAATAGCGAGCGAGAATCAAACTTGTAAATATCAGATGTGACCCTTCTTGCGTTTGATTCATAAAGCAAAAAAATACCGATTGGGATTTCTGTCCAAAGATTACTTGTCTTTCGCCAATGCCCAGATGATTGCATTAGCAAGAAGTTTTCTGAAGGCTGGCTCTTTAAAATCATCGGGATGCCCAAGTCCGGTGTAAAAGACTTTGCCATGATTTTTCTGTTTGGGGCGAATCCAGGTCAACGGTTCCACTCTGCCAGGGATACTTCCTTGCATCAATAGAACAGCATCATCAGTAATCGGTGCAACATAGTATAGCGAACCCGTACTGTGCCAGGTTCCAGTGGATACGTTTTTGAGAATGGGATGCTTCACCCCGGAAACATAAGACACATTCGACCCAATATCATTCGGACCGTGTCCTGAGTAATTTCCACCGAGCAAGGACTTATCGAAGTCTTTCCATTCCGCTCGACCTTCGGGAACTTTGAAGCCTGCTGGAGGTCTGAGATGCATGGTGAATGCATGGTTTGCAGTCCGTAAACCAAGCAAAGATTTACCGGAAGCAACATATCGCTGTAAGGTTTTCAACTGTTTCACTGGTAACCCAAGCCTTCGGACATAAACAACAACAGCATCTGCTGATTCAATGTTGATCATCCCGGGAAGGTCATGTTCTCCTTGACCATGCAAGACCGTGCAATGCAGTTGCTGGTTTTCTCGCAACCACTGGGCATAATCGGGAATGGTTTTATCTGCATGGTAATGATCATCACTTACTAGAAAGACGACATGTTTTCGGGAATCGCCTTTAAATCGGAATGCAGGCTTATCAAGAAAGTCGGTACTGAGAATTGTCGGGCACCAATATTTTTCAATGTGTTCAATCACCATTTCCGTGCCACGATAGTGACTAACATACGGAGGCATGGCTGGATTGTAAAGACTGTCCGTCATGTCTCGCATCAACATCACATTCATGCCAAGATAAGTTAATTGGCGAATTCCAAACGGACGACCTAAAACACACATGTTTGTATGAACGCCCATTAAAATAACATTTTCAATTTTACGTTGGCGAAGCAGATAGTAGATTCCTTTGCTGTCTCCAATCGCATCACCTTCTGCAATTTTCAAAGAATCATGCTGGTGTGTTTGCGGGCGACCTTTTCCAACAGGACCTTCCCAACCATTATCGGAATCATCAATGGGCAGTGGAGCTTCGATTTTCTTATTCAGGTAATTCCATTTCAATGGAATAGGGGTTTCCACTTTTGGTGCATTCAAACAGAGTGCTCGTTGGGGAGTGTTCTTGTAGAAGTCCATGTTACCACTGGGTGAATGAACGATAAGAACACCACGCCTGCGGGCTTCCGTTATTACTTCGTTCATGTGCGGAGCCATCTCTGCAACACGGTCAGCAGGAATTTTGCAACGTAATGTATCCCACATATCACAAATGATGATTGCTGTCTTTTCAGGATCCCATTTTTTAGTTTTGTAAACTAATGTGAAAGGCTGCTCACTTTTAGGCGCGGGAAGTTTGGTGTGAGCATTAACTGGTGGAACCCATTTTGAAGTCTCTACTCGGTGACGAGTATGCAGCGTTAATGCTTCTTCACCTTTTAAAAAAGAGGCATCCCCTAATACAAGAAGCCCGAAGAGTATAGAGGACAGGCTCGTTGATTTAAATCGAAGCATTATTATTCTCAATTTATGCAATCTTTTAGTTTTAGTACACAGAATTCTTCATATATTCTATTCCCGAATTCTGTACTCAACTAATTATTGCTAAACTGGTTGAATAATCAAGCATCCAGAACAACTGCCAGTTGAGAACCATCGCTGAAGAAGGAGTCAATATCCGACAAGTCAGCTGAACGAGTTCCCGCTTCCAATTGACTGTTCATCACACTGCTTTCTGAATCATTATGTTCCAATCCAGCTGAGTGTCCGAGTTCATGCATTAACGCAGTTAGTAAATCAATCCTGCCCGTTGCATCGGAAGTAACAGCTTGCAACTGTCCTGTTGATGGGTCGTACTGAAACTCAGAATCGTCACCTGGTGTGGAATCAACAAACCAGCCAAAGCCGGCAGCGTCTGTATCAATCACAATGTTGTCATTCTGCTCTCGTCCCAACAGTTGTCCATTCAAGTCTGCAGTAGTGACTTGAATGTTTTCAAACAGGGAAGGGTCAATAACTGTTGATAGCCTTGCAATCGCTTCCTGTAGAACCGGTTGGAGGTCTTCACTGGTTAATGGAGACGTTTGTGAAGAAGCAATTGAAGTCCCTGAAGCCACTAACGGAGTGATTCCTTCATTTCGGAAATCCCGGCCGAATAGGATGTAACTCTCACCAGAAGCGGACCCATTAGGATCAGCATGTGGAGCACCAATAATAATATCATCAAACCCATCTCCGTTGACATCTCCTGCAGCACTCACAGAAGTACCAGAAGTGTCAGCAATATTAATTCCGTTAATCCTGAATCCACTAATCCCATCCAGCGAGGAAAGATCAACAGAAGCTGCATACGTCCCTGCTGCTTTTCCAAAGAAGAGGAAACTCTGCCCCTGATTATTATCTCCGTTCAGGTCGGAAGAAAATGCACCAATAATAATATCATCTAATCCATCCGCATTAACATCCCCAGCCGAACTGACTGAATAGCCGGAATTGGAACCTTGTGCAATTCCATTCAAGACAAACCCGTTTGTGCCATTCAAAGTAGAAATATCAAAGTTTGTTGCGAACGCGGTATTTTTTCCGAAGACAACATAACTTTCACCTGCTTCTGCATTTGAATTAGGATCAGCCTCATAAGCACCAATCAGAATGTCATCAAATCCATCGTTATTGATATCTCCTGCTGAACTGACGGAGACTCCAACGCGATCATTCATGACGATCCCATTGATAATAAATCCGTTGGTTCCATTCAGGGTGGAGAGATCAAACGATGCTCCGAAAGCAGCGTTCGTACCGTAGACAAGATAAGTTTCTCCAGCATTATTGTTTGAATTAGGATCAGCATCTAGTGCGCCAATTAAAATATCAGCAAATCCATCGCCGTTGATGTCTCCTGCTGAACTGACAGACCAGCCAGACCGATCATTTGCATCAATTCCATTCAGGACAAATCCATCTGCTCCACTCAGGGTGGAAAGATTAATCGGCGATGTGAAAGCAGTGTTCTTGCCGTAGATCAGATAGGTTGCACCCGCATTTCCATTTGCTTTATATGCACCAACAAGAATGTCATCAAAACCATCATTATTAAAGTCACCAGCAGAACTGACAGAATGCCCGGTCAGGTCATTCGCAGCAATTCCATTCATGATAAACCCGTTGGTACCATTGAGTGATGAAAGTGAGACATTTGTGGAAAATCCAGAAGCCTTTCCGAAGAAGACGTAAGCTGCACCTGCATCAGAATTAACATTGGGAGCACCGATAATGAGGTCATCAAAATTATCCCCATTCACGTCCCCAGCAGAACTGACAGAGATCCCTGAACCATCAAAATTACTGACACCGGTTAAGAAGAACCCATTTGTACCGTTGATGTCAGCGACTTCAAACTCAGCAGGATACCCAGCATTTGTTCCGAAGATAACATAGGTTCGACCCCTGTAATTCACAAAACCATCAGCACCGATGAGGAAATCATCAAAACCATCTCCGTTGATATCACCTGCAGAGCTTACAGAAATTCCAGAGAAATTAAACGAACTCCCGCCATTGATGATAAACCCTTCTGATCCATCGCCACCATTGACTGGAAGAAGGTCGGAAAGTTCAAAATCTGGCGTCGGAACGAAAATTCCTGATTGTTCAATATTTTGATGGACCTGCAAGATTGCCTGGCCACTCTGGTAGACAAAATACGTTTGTAAATTGATCACGGTTGTTCCCTGATCACTCCATGTTCCGTTTGCAATGACTTTGTCACCCGCGTTACCATCAACGCGCAATGTGTTTGTGCTGGAAGAAAGATGCAACAGATCAAAAGCGGTCAATGTCAGTGTGTTGTTGCCGGTTCCGGTCAGGTCAATGATTTCGATGTCTTCATAAAGTTGATAGTTTTCGGTCTGGTTCAGCGTAGTAAGATTGAAATCAATTCCAAATCCTGCAATCTGGAGTGTATCTTCGCCTGAACCGCCATCCACTTTGAGTGTGTCGGTTTGTGGATCATAGATAATGACATCATTGCCCGCTCCTGCATGAATCACGTCATTTCCGGGACCACCATCAATTGTGTCGTTTCCTCGACCACCGACGATGAGATCATCACCAATCAGACCAACAATCACTTCATCCAGATCCGTTCCTTTGAAAGCAACTTCATTTCGGAAATCCCGACCAAAGAGGACATACGTTTCACCCGCATTGGAATTTCCATTGGCATCAGCTTCATAAGCACCGATGATGAGATCATCATACCCATCACCATTAATGTCCCCTGCAGAGCTGACAGTGGTTCCAGAAAGATCCCAATAGGCAATTCCATTAATGACAAATCCATTATTTCCATTCAAACTAGAGAGATTCATTGACGCAGTATACCCAGATGATTTCCCAAAGATGACATAGCTTTCTCCAGCATTTGTGTTCCCATTGGGGTCAGCTACATAAGCTCCGATAATGAGATCATCGAAACCATCTCCATTGATGTCTCCTGCGGTGCGGACAGAGCCTCCAGATTGATCATCGTTATCAATCCCATTGATGACAAATCCGTTGGTTCCATTCAGGCTGGAAAGGTCAAATGTTGCGGTATAGCTGGTTGTTTTTCCAAAGATGACATAGCTTTTTCCAGTATTGGAGTTTCCATTGAAATCTGTTCCATTGGCACCAATGACAATGTCGTCTATTCCATCACCATTCATATCTCCTGCAGAACCGACATCAACGCCTGATTGGTCACCAATATCAATTCCATTGATGATAAACCCATTGGTTCCATTCAGGCTGGAAAGATTAATTGAAGTTGCAAAACCAGAAGCTTTTCCAAAGATGACATAACTTTCTCCTGCTGCTGAATTTTCATTCGGATCAGCCTGATAAGCACCAATTATAATATCATCGAATCCGTCACCGTTGATGTCCCCAGCGGAACTAACAGAATGACCTAAGATATCGTTGGCGTTAATTCCATTGATGACGAAGCCGTTGGTTCCATTCAAGGAAGAAAGTTCCATCGACGCTGTGTAGCCGGTTGCTTTTCCGAAGATGACATACGTTTCCCCTGCATCGAAATTTCCATTGGGGTCTGCATGCCATGCGCCAATAATAATATCGTCAAAGCCATCACTATTGATATCTCCGAGGGAACTGACGGACCATCCAGAGTTGTCACCGGGATCAATTCCATTGATGACAAACCCTTGAGAGCCATCTCCTCCATTGACTGCCAGCAGATCAGACAGATTAAATGAGGCTGCATAGCCGATAGCTTTTCCGAAGATGACATAACTTTCACCAGCATCGGAGTTTCCACCAGGATCTGCCCCATAAGCCCCGATAATTAGGTCATCAAACCCGTCTCCGTTGATGTCCCCTGCAGAACTGACAGTCTTGCCAGAATGGTCTTGATTGTCGATACCTTTGATGGCGAACCCATTGGTTCCGTTCAAAGAGGATAGGTCTATTGATTCGGTGTAACCGGTCGCTTTTCCAAAGACAATATAGCTTTCTCCCTTACCATCCTCTCCTTCGGGAATAGACCAGTGATTGTAAACTCCGATAATTAGGTCATCAAATCCATCTCCGTTGATATCGCCAGCAGAACTAACCGAATGTCCTGAACGATCATTAACATTAATACCGTTAATGATAAACCCTTGCGAGCCATCACCACCGTTGACAGATTGGAGGTCAGAGAGTTCAATAACAGCAGGAACGGGGAAGAGAACACGCGCTTCGGTTGTGAAGGTAATGTTATCCCCATTCACGTTGTAAACCATTTCAATGAAGTAAGCCGTTGCCCCCGTTGCAGGAGGTGCCACATCCGCAATGTAAACTCCGCCACCTTGATCGGTCAACACGGTGTCAACATAAGATCCACCGAAGGCACCGGCTCTAAAATCACTTTCCACAGGATTGGTTGCCTGCCAAAGTTTCACGGATACAGGAACATCTGTTGTTTCCAGCCGAATTCTTTGACTAAAGTTTTCAACAGTCCAACTGTATTCCGGTAACTGGGCACCTGCAGCAACCGCTTTGAAGAAATAAGCTGCTTCATCTTCTGCATTCTGATTAAGCCCATGTCCTGCATTGGGAACATATCTCATGTAAGTCGGGCCGGAAAGTTCATTGATGTAATATTGCGAAGAATCGGGAACGAAGAATTCATCCATTGATCCATTCAAAATGTATTTAGGCATGGTCAGTCGATCACGGTATTCATATGGATCAACAATTTTCAGGAGGTCCTGTCCTTTAGGAGTCAGGAGCCGATCCATAATATTAAGGTCTACGTAATCATGAACCGCATCGGAAAATCCACCCGTGATAAAGTTAGTGACTCCCAGATAGTTATCCTTATGATTCATCATGCTTGAATCTATATTTAAAACGTCAATCACAATTGGTGCAATTGCTTTGACGCGAGGATCAACCGCTGCAGTGAGCCAGGTGGTCCATCCCCGTTTGGATTGTCCTGTGACGATGAAATCCTCGAAATTTTGAGAAATTGTCGGGGCAAAATCCTGTGCCATGTCCATTGCAGCGACAGCACTTTTCACCATGGGAAGTAAAAGAGGCCATTCATCATCTCCACCATTCAGCCATTTATCATAGGTGTAAGCGATAATTTCATCTTCGGTTCGTGGTAATGCTTGATCAGAAAAAAGAAGTGGTTCACTTGGAATTGTTCGTACATTGATGACAACCAATCCAGAATTCAAAGCAAAATTAAGAGCATCTGTTCTGGGAGCGGTTGGCTGAGACGCAGTATTACTTCCACCATCAATAAAGAGAACAGCTGTTTCGGAACTGGCACCATCCGGAACAATCATGGTGACCCAATGTTTCCAGACAGGCTTGTCAACTTCAGCAATGGTTCGCCAAGTTTGAGATGTTAAATCAAATACATATGTTGTGTATCCGACATCGACAATTGTATCATTCAGAGTATATCCATAAGAAGGATCAGGCGTGTTAACATAGGTGTCAAGCGCGGTGTTGTTATTGGAAAATGCAATGTAGGCAACCCGTTCAACTGCATGTTTCTGTTCTGCATCTTGAAGCTGGTCTTCCATGGCAGCCAGATTGAGGCTGTTATTGGTTAAGGCATTTTTACCGTAAAGGACGGACCATGCCCCATCCACTCCATTCATTCCCGCACTGCTTGTCACAGCCGAAAGCGGCTCTCCATTCAAGTTGATTGTATAAGTGTAAGCAGGATTATTGCCGACTCCTTGCACAGTCTGACCGCCAACTCCTGCAGTGTAATTGAGTCCGTTAACTGTTCCAGAACCTTGTTCAATCACAATGTAGCCAATGGTTTCATCTGCACGTGTCTTGTCTGAATCTTCCGCAACCTGTTTGCCGATGTAGAAATCTGTTGGAGAAGGTGCTAATGTTCGATTTGCACCACGCGCCCAGAATGCTGAGAAATCAGAATCGTTTTCGGTCATTACCTGACCCACCACAACGGGAGCAGTGTAAGTATTAAGGTAAGTTCGCTGTTCTCCCAACCAGCTAGTTCTACTATCCGTCTGTGTAGAATTGAATTTGACTGCTTCTAAAGTGATACCGTGTTGAACCTGATTAAAAACTCCTTCTTCCACTGCAAGATATTGAACAGATATTCCAGCGACAGGACCAACCAATCCATCTGTTCTTTGAATCTTTAATTCAAAACTGTTACCGGTGGCATTGCGAACTCTGGCAACCAGTGGAGGATCGCCCGCTTCTGCAACCACTGTTGCCACAACAACCATCGATTTATAAGTATGATCAAGATTAATTGTCTGCCATTGATCGGAAATATTATGGAGCTCACCTGATCTGATATTTGGATATTTGGCGATGGATGGATCGGAGAAGACGATGTAAGCAACTTGTTCTGTTGCATGCTTTCGTTCTGCATCAGCAGCGGTATCTTCTTCAATTGCCAAGTTTAATTCATTCGGATCAAAAAAGTTTGAAGAGAGTGGATCGTTTCCATAAAGAACCGCCCAGCCACCATCAGGCCCATCCATTCCTGAAAGTGATGCAATTGCTGTCACAGGCTTACCATTTGTATTCACGTTATAAGTGTATTCAGGGTTGTCACCCGTTCCTGCAACGATATCTGCACCAAGTGCTGCTGTGTAATTCAATCCGTTAATGGATCCTGACCCTTGTTCAATCACTATGTACCCGAGGATTTCATCATTACGGGTTTTATCACTGTCCTGCCCGACATGTTTACCGATGTAAAGGTTCGTAGCGGTTGGTGCTTCTGCTCGATTTGCTCCGCGTGACCAGAAGGCAGAATAGTCAGCATCATTTTCCGTCATCACCTGACCCAGAACCACCGGAGCGGTGTAACTGTTTTGATAGGTACGTTGTTGCCCCAGCCATTTAACGGTGTTATCCGTTTACGTGGAATTGAACCGAACAGCTTCCATCGTGATGCCATTCACTGCCTGTGTGTAAACTCCTTCTTCGACTGCCAGATAATGGACTTTCATCGGATTAATTGGGGTGGCTGTTCCATCCGTCCGTTGCAGTTTGATTTCAAAACTGTTTCCGGATGCATTGCGAATTCTAGCAACCACGGAAGGATCACCTGCTTCTGAATTAATTGTGGCGACAACAACCATGGAATTATAAGAGTGATCCAAAGTCACTGTTTGCCAGACATCGGTCACATTGTTAAGAACAGCAGTCCGAACTTCCGGACTTGTTGGCTGGGTTTGTGGTGCGGAGGAAAAGAGAATGTACGCGACCTGTTCTGTTGCATGATTACGTTCTGCATCCTGAAGTTGATCTTCGTTGGATGTCAAACTGAGGTTATTGTTACTCAGGGGATTGTCCCCGTAGAGTGAAGTCCAGGATCCATCAATACCATCCATTCCCGTTTGAGTGGCGATTGCTGTTGTTGGATCTGTAATCCCGGATGTAGTGTAAATATAACCGGGGTTATCATCAATTCCAGCTACGCTGTCAGATCCGACAGCTGCCATGTAAGTCAATCCACCAACAGTCCCGGTTCCTTCTTCGATAACAATATATCCGATTGTTTCATCAACCCGCACAGTGTTGGGATCTTCTCCCACTTGCTTACCAACATAAAAATCGGTTGGAGTCGGTGCATCTGATCGGGTTGCTCCGCGTGACCAGAACGCAGAATAGTTTGCATCATTTTCCGTCATTACCTGTCCGAGAACGACCGGTGCGGTATAAGTGTTCTGATAAGCCCTTGATTCACCGATCCAGTTATCGACAATGAGGTCACTATAATCGGTCTGTGTGGAATTGAATTTGACTGCTTCCATTGTGATTCCATCAACTGCTTCGGTGTAAACACCTTCTTCGACAGCAAGGTAATGGACATCCATCGGGTTAATGGGTG
>JAJRVU010000405.1 GCA_024277145.1 Planctomycetota bacterium | reverse complement strand
TGAATCGACTCCTCATTTCGCGAGCCAATTCATCATTCTTTTTGAGAATGCTTTTTCGGACTTCCAGGATTCTTGGTTTCATCTAATCACCTCATTATTTATAATTTCTAGCCAATATAATACGTATTTCATTCGATCATATTTTATCAATTATAATTCAATTTCGATTGATTCCAATTCCATTTCTTTCCCTTGTCGAATTTCAGGACATCGGGTTTGACAGATTGGGCAGAAAAAAGCCTGTATGTCCTCTAATTCAACTTCATCATTGCACTGCGCACAATAAACAATAACTGGAAGTTCAATAATATTCAGCTGAGACCCTTCAAGGATTGTATTCTCAGTAGCAAAATCATAACAAAAATCGAGAGACGATTTCACCACGCCTGCCAACTTTCCCAAGCGGACATTGACCCGTGTAACCTTGACTGCATTCCCCTCTTCAGCTGATTCGACTGCCAATTCAACCAGAGCCTGAGCAATGGAAAGTTCGTGCAATATTAATTCCTTTAAAAAACAAATCGGAACTGATTTCTCCAGTCTATCCGACTCTCATTCAACTTGATGAATAGAGATAATATTACCGAATTCATTGTACTTTATTATGGAATCAACCGTAAGAGTGTGGTTGAATTATCAGGATCACTTATCGAAAACGGTTAATTGGTAATTACTTTTGATGCAATGATTGCCTGCCCTAAAGATAATCCACCATCGTTGGGAGGAACGAGTCTGTGAATAAGAACTTTGAACCCTTGTCCTTGAAGGTTTGCTCTGGCTAATTTAGTGAGAAGAACATTCTGAAAAACGCCACCACTCAAGGCAACAGTTTTGACTTTGGTTGTTTTTCGCAATTCCAGGCAGACTTCGGTAATCATCCTGGCTACAGACTGATGAAACCAATATGCGATAACAATCCGATCAGTTCCGTTAAGGAAATCTTCCACGATGCTTTTAATAACAGGTGATGGATCCAGTATGAACGGATCTCCCGGGATAACTTTAAATTGATATCTGTTGTTATCAAACGGCTTCTTTATCAGTTCAGTTTCAATGTTGTAACACATACTCTCCATTTCAATCGCTGCCTGTGCTTCATAAGAAACTATCTGGCGAATCCCCAGGATAGAAGCGACCGCATCAAACAATCGTCCCATGCTGCTCGTGGGTACAGTCTGGATTTTCTTTTCTAATTGCTGACGTAATATCTTTTGTTCTGATTTTTGACAGGCAGCAACACATGGAAGATTTTCATTCCAATCCAGTCCTGCTGACCAGAGATGAGCCATTGCAGTGCGGTAAGGTCGTTTGATGGCAGCATCACCCCCAGGTAATGAAATGTATTTCAGAAATGCTTTACGTTCAAAAGATTGATAATCTGCTAATAAAAATTCTCCTCCCCATATTGCACCATCTCGTCCATAACCGGTTCCATCAAAACAAACTCCAAGAACAGGTTCTTCTCCACCCAAATCATGCTCTGCCATCAAGGATGCAATATGTGCATGATGATGCTGAACAGGAACAAGCAAAAGTTTGTTTTCATCTGCATGTTTTTTTGCCCATTGTGAAGAGAGATAACCAGGGTGTTCGTCACAGGCAATAATTTCAGGGGCACTGCGAAATAATGTATTGAAATGGTCAACTGAATTTTCAAATGCATGAATTGTTTCCAGATTTTCCATGTCACCAATATGTTGCGAAAGATAGGCGTAATGGTCTTTCGTTAAACAGAATGTTGATTTAAGTTCACCGCCTGTAGCCAATATCGAAGAAGCGGTTTTTGACAATCGGACGGGCATGGGAGCATATCCTCGTGACCGACGAACAGGATATTCCTGATTATCCAGAATTCGAGTGACTGAGTCGTCACAAACAATATGAATTTCTCGATCATGCAATAGGAATCCATCAGCAAGTCGAACCAGTCGTTTTTTTGCCTCAACATTGTCATGGACAATAGGCTCATCAGACAAATTCCCTGACGTCATCACCAATGGTTTATTTTGTAAAAGAAGATAATGCAAAGGGGAATAAGGCAGGAATATTCCAATGCAATCATTTCCGGGAGCAATAAGTTGAGAAAGTAACTCGGTAATTTCAGCTTTTCTTTTACGTAACAGAACAATTGGACGTTCCCTGCTTAAAAGCAGTTGAGCTTCCTGATTATTGACTTGGGCAATTATTTTTGCTGATTCCAGATCAGCAACCATCACTGCAAAAGGCTTTTCGATTCTCCCTTTACGAACACGCAACTTTTGAACTGCTTCATCACTTGTTGCATCGCAGGCAAGATGAAAACCTCCGATTCCTTTGACGGCAACGGTACTTCCAGAATTAATCATTTGTTGAGCGGCGGAAATTGAATCCAAATTATTCAATAAAGAAAAATCCGAATTCAAAAAGCATTCCGGTTGATTAAGTTGATCTCCAGTGACAAACCAGACAGATGGACCGCAAACCGAGCAGGCATTTGGCTGGGCATGGTACCTTCTATTCAGAGGATCGTCATACTCCTGCTGACATTCTGCACACATTTCAAACTGGTTCATCGTGGTGTTTGGACGATCATATGGAATGTCTTTGATGATTGTAAATCGAGGGCCACAATTTGTGCAATTGATGAAAGGATATTGATATCGACGATCTTCAGGAGTGAATAGCTCTTTAAAACATTCTTCACAAATGGAGATATCCGGAGAAACAGGGGTACTTAAACCTGGTGCATTTTTGCTTTCAACAATAGTAAACCCCGATTCTTCACAGGCAGGTTGACTTGATTCAGAAATGGAATCAATAATAGCCAACGGAGGTTTATTCCTGATAAGATCCTGAGAAAAATTATCCAGGTCGGTCGGTTTTCCCTGAACTTCAACAAAAATACCTGCTGAATCATTTCCAATAAAACCCGTTAATGAATATTGGTGAGCAAGGGAATAGACAAAAGGGCGAAAACCGACACCCTGCACAATCCCCTGTATTCTATAGCGAGTTCGTGTTATTACTTGGTCCGGTTGGTGTGTCACAACTTTTTCCTGAGGCAAAAATTTCTTATTGTAGAATACAAGGTAACACAACTTCCTTTATCCTGTATGGACCAATAAAACAGGAGAAGATCAGAGGTTTATGATATCGGCTACTTAAATTAACACCTCATTAAACCTTGAAATGTCCTGTTGAACTGCTCCATTTTTTGAAAAAACATCTTCCTTACGTTACCAACATCTGGATATATACACAAATATATCTTGATAAACTGCTGGTAGACACCAAGAATACATTTGGAAGAATTGAATTTCAATTTTGTGTGTCATGTCGGAGGTTCACACGATGAGTTCATTCGTCACGAGAACAAAACCCCAGTAAGAAGATGCCAAATTAAGCCGGACTATCACACGTTCATTAGCAACGAGTGACTACGTGTCTCTGTGCTCTGTCAACGCTTCAGTCCATGAAGGTTCGTAACGCTCGAGGGACATCTTCCTACATACTATCTGAAACAAATAGCCCAAAACAAAGTGATGCAGCACCAGAGTGTCGGGTTCCTGCAGAATAACATTGAAATTATTTGAACTGATTAATTATCTGGTTTGTTTGCAGTTTCACACCCCTGCGACAAGCACTGAAAACCTCATTAGTTTTTTAAGAAAGAAACATGGATGAACAGACAACCTTGAATTAGACAGGAGAGGACTTTAAAAAAGAGGAGGTCGATATGAACAATCAACAAAATTCACCGCAAACAATCTCATTCATGAACAAGCACGTTCATGTCGTGACACCAGAGATGACATTGTTACAAGTTATTCAACTATTGCTCAAACACCAGATCTCGAATGCTCCGGTTGTTGAGAATAATGATGGAAAACAAATTCTGGTCGGTTTCATTTCCGAACGAGACTGTCTGTCTGCGTTGTCAAACGAAGTGTTTTTCGGCAATTCAAGTCCACAACAGTCTGCCCGGACAATTATGCGATTGCATCCGGTTTGTGTGACCCCGGAAACTGAACTGTTTTCATTAGTGTCCGTTTTCGTCAGTCATGGATTCCGGCATCTTCCCGTGGTAAAGGAATGCGAACTTCTTGGTATAGTAAGCCGGCGTGATATTTTGAAAGCGCTGGAAGTATATTACGAGCATGAGATTAAAGATCGAGACCAAAGGCGATCCCCGCCCGATTTGACCAAAATTATCAATCTTCGGTTTTTGGTCGATCAGGATTAAACCGACTTACAAAACAAGTCGCAAATTGCATGCTAAAGAAAGCTGCTTATGGCGGAACCCCTTACGGCTCTTTCTTCATCAACGCTTCAAATCCGGTTATGACATCAAGCAACTCTTCTGTTATAGAGGTTTGCCTAAGTTGGTTGTAATTTGCACGGAGTTCAGCCAGACGTTCTTCGATGTTACGTTCAGCGGCTTGCATTGATGCGATGCGGCTGGAATTTTCACTTGCAAGCGATTCGGCACACGCCCGAAATAGCGAGACGAACAAATACTGCCGGATGAGTACAGAAAAAAGTCGATCTCGTTCCATTGTGAATGTCGGTAGCGTGCGCGATTGCCAGCGGCGTTGCTTCAATCGCTCGAATCGATGTGCATCGACAGGCAACAGTTGCCAATGATTCGGGACGTATGATGATACTGAATGGCGGTGGTTGTAGAATAATATAATTTTGGACAAATTACGTTGAGAACGCCAGTCGTCAATTAACCGTAACAGGTCATGTACCAATGATGTGATTCCAGTAGATGAACCGGGGAGAGAAAGTTCGTGATCGACTGAATAACCAGCATCTTCAAGTCGGCTAGCTGCGCGCGTTCCAACAGCAAGGAACGCCCAACCATCGTCTTCCTCGTCGGAACTCGCCATTCGATCAAGCGTGTGGTTTACAATTTGTTCGTTGAACTGACCGCACATCCCCTGGTCGGAACCGAACACAATCGCACCTGTTCTGCCACTGGTCTCCCCTTGATGTGCAGTAGACAATTCAGTTGCTTGCCACAGCACCATCCGCAATCCGTCTTCGACAGTTGCGTAGTAGTCCGTTAGTGATTCAACTGCTGTTTCGAATTGACGAATACTGACAGCAGCTAAAGTCTTCATTGTACTAACGACTGATCCCAAATCTTCAGCATTGCTGATTTTACGTTTCAGGGATTCCAGTGACTGCATTAGCAATCCCTTTCTTTTTATCGTGATCAACTGCCTCAATTGCAGTCTCCACCAGCATATTACGATCCTCATCCGTTAATTTCTCACCAGCCAATAACTGTTCGCAGATTTCAGGATGACGTTCCTGCACTGTTACACGAACCAGGATTTCAGTCTCACGTATTCTTTGAATCGGGAGCTTATCAAACACTCCACCTGCCACCGCAACTAATACCGCAAGCTGTTCCGGTACGGTCAGTGATTCGAACTGAGGTTGCTTGAACAACTCGCGTACCCGGCGACCTCGTTCCAGTGTTGACCGTGTTTCTTCATCAAGGCGGCTGCTAAACCGGGAAAAGGCTTCCAGTTCCTCGAATTGCGAATAGGACAACCGCAGGTCACCTGCAACAGCCCGGTACGCAGTCAGTTGCGTTTTGCCTCCAACGCGGGAGACTGATCGCCCTACATCGACGGCAGGAAGGATACTTTTCTGAAATAAGTCAGGCGAAAGATAAATCTGACCATCAGTGATTGAGATCAGGTTTGTCGGTATGTAAGCTGAGACATTCTGTGCTTCCGTCTCGGCAATCGGCAATGCTGTGAGTGACCCGCCTCCAAGCTCTTTATTCAGGTGCGTAGACCGCTCTAACAAACGTGAATGCAGGTAGAAGATATCACCTGGAAATGCCTCGCGTCCTGGTGGTCGACGAAGTAAAAGTGACAATTCGCGATATGCGCGTGCGTGTGAGGTCAGGTCGTCATAAACGATCAATACGTCGCGCCCCTGTTCCATAAAATATTCACCGATTGTTGTTGCAGAATAAGGCGCAATAAACTGTAACCCGGGTGGCGCATCGTTTTCTCCCACAACCACTATGCAGTATTTCATCGCACCACGTTCTCGCAGTTCGGCGATAACCTTGGCAACAGCACTATTGCGTTGCCCTATTGCACAGTAGATGCAAATAACATCTTTATCGTGTTGATTCAGAATTGTGTCGATTGCAATGGCTGTCTTTCCCGTCTGCCTGTCACCGAGGATCAACTCGCGCTGACCTCGTCCGATGGGTATCAAAGCATCAATGACCTTGATTCCCGTTTGCAGTGGGACTGTCACCGGTAGCCGGTCCATAATGGCTGGAGATTCCTGTTCACAGGGGCGGCGTTCGACTGCCCGCACAGGAGCGTGACCATCCAACGGACGACCAACCGGGTCAATAACACGACCAATCATTTCGTCACCAACAGGTATATCGAGAACACGACCTGTTCGCCTGACTTCATCACCCGCCTGGAGTTCATCACTGTCATCAAGCAGGATGACTCCGATTTCTTCGGGGTCGAGGTTGAAAGCCAATCCCAATCGATGGCCGGGAAACTGGAGTAGTTCTTCGGACTGTGTATCGAGGACTCCCTTGATTCGGGCAATACCGCGACCGACATATGTGACCGTACCAATTTCCAATGGTTTCAAATCATCCGCATGATCCGCCATCACTTCGTCAAAAAGATCGAATGTCTCATTGAGGATTGAATTCAGCGAAGCCTGTTCGTCTTGCATAGCAATCATTCCCGTCCTTTAGATATGGCTGCATCCAGCGCCGTCGAAAACTCACCTTCCAGTTCTTCCAGAGTTTCGTCGACACTCCACGCAATTTTGAACCCAGCCGTTTTCATTTCAATCCCACAAATCAGTTCTGGAACAACTTTGAAATCGATTTCGATTTCGTCCGTTAGATACTCATGGATTATTGATTCAATTTTTCGGGCATCTTCATCAGTCAGGCTGAAGGCGGTTTCTATCAACAGTCTGTCGTGTGAATTGCGGATGGCTGCTACGATTTCATTTCGTTTGCCTTCATGAATCTGTTGTAACCGTTCGGCAAAGGCTTCGATAATCTGCCTTTCCAAAGAAGCCTGACATAATTTGGTCAATATTCGGCGGGTCATGCTATAAACCTGCTGTCCCGCGCGCTGTCGCAGGTCGTGCAAGAATGTATTACGTTCACGTTCGATAGATCGATACCACTCCTTGCGTGCTTGGTCAACTTCTTCCCGTGCTTGCTGAAGGTGCTTCTCCTTCCATTGCTCAACTTCATATCCTGCCTTAGCGAATAATTCTTCAAAGGTGTGATCTAATTCCTCTTTTCGCTTACGATATTCAGCTGCCTCCTGTTCGGCATTTTGTCTGGCGAATATCACTTCATCCTGCTGATCAGCAATTTTTTTCTCACGGTCTTCCATTGCACGGACAATCGGTCCATAAAGGAATCGCTTCAAAAGCCACGCGAGAATCAGAAAATTGATAATCTGAGCGGTGAATGTGGTCCAATTGATTTCCATGTCTTACCCACCCGATACTTCGATGATTTTGTTCCAGAATGGGTTAGCGAAAATCAGGATCATGGAAACAACAAAGCAATAGATCGCCGTTGACTCAACCATTGCCATACCGACAAATAAGGTACGCGTGATCGTACTCGCTTCATCTGGTTGCTGAGCAATCGCACTGAGAGCTTGTGCAAGCGCTCGCCCTTCAGCCAAAGCCGGGCCAATTGAGCCAATCCCAATGGTTAGCCCCGATGTGATAATCGAAGCGAGAGCAATTAAACCGATGTTGTCCATGTTATAAATCTCCTTCGTGAGTTAAGGATTGAGAATCGTGAGAGGTGGGATGTTGAGGTTCATCTGGTGCAGTGCGTGAAACACTCGAACTTTGATTCCTGGCTGTTGGTCTGTGGTGTGTCTGGGAGGCAGATGCAATATAGACCATAGCGAGCACTGCGAAAATATATGCCTGGATGATGCCTGTCATAAGACCGAACATCTGCATCACTACGGGAACAAATAGCGGTACGAACCCGAGAAGAATCATGCCGATCACCGCGCCGCTCATCATGTTGCCATAGAGTCGCACAGCCAATGCCAGTGTGCGTGATAACTCGCCAATGATATTGAACGGCAAGATAAATACTGATGGCTGTATGTATTGCTTTAGGTAGTTGCCGATTCCCTGACTGGCGATTCCAAACAGCGGAACAGCAACAAACACACACGTTGCCAGCGCTGCCGTGGTCGATAGCGATGCGGTTGGTGGCTGAAAACCGGGGATAATGGCGAGTAGATTTGACATTGCGATAAACAGGAACAGCGTACCGACAAAGGGCAGGTACGGTCCCGGATCCTGCTGGCTCACTTCCCGAATCTGATTTTTTAGTGACGTCACAAGCACTTCGAGTAAATTCTGTCCACGAGAAAGAGTTGTGCGAGATGACAAATTTCGAGTTACCAAATATGACACCAGCACAAGTACCACCATTACCACCCAAGTATAAAGAACAGTCCCATTCAATTGGTTCACAACCACTGGTCCGTCTGGCCACAGCGGAACATCAATATTGATCTGGATGTGAGATGTTCCATTTTTCACGATGGCACCTTTTCGTTCTGATTTTGAGATGTCTCAACCGACTGGATTATGTGAATCATGAAATGGCGCATAACAAGAAATCCAGCCAGGCACATGACGATATTTTCCCATTCTCCAGCCATCACAAAATAAAATGCCAGCATGACAGTTGCTATCCGGGTAACAAAACTGATCAACAGCAACAAGCCGGGATATCGGATTTTGTGAATACGACGAAGCGTTAACCAAAGACCTCCAAAATAAATCAATCCCAAAACAGTACCTGCCAGAAACACAACAGAGAGTTGAATAAGATTATAATTCATTCTATGTACCCTTCCTTCTTGAGCCAGTTCCAGGCAATGGCAGCACCTGTCACGATTCCAACAAATAAAAATGTCAGGCACCAGGAAATGTTACTATCAAATTTTGAATCCAACCAGCAACCGATTGCAATTCCAATCAATGTTGGCACAGTGACCGACCAGCCAACAATTCCAAACATACCCAGCCCAAACCAGATGGACTGGTGCTTCTCCTGGCGAGACCTCAACTTGCGAGCCTCTTTTTTTCCGATTTGATCGATCAACCGAGAATCGTCATTTGAGATTTCGTCGGCATTCGATCTGCTACAAATCTCATCTTCTCCGTTTTCTGTTCTTTGATGTTCCTTAGACATTGTGCGGTTCTCCCAGTTCGAGGAATCGTCGGACAAAATCTGCTTCGAGCTTTGCGATAGCCGAACGGGCAACACGTTCTCTATTATTGAGAACAAGGAACCGTTCAGTAACCGTTTGCCTAAGCGAGCCTAAATCACCACCACGAACTGCATTGAGGGTTGAAACATGCACATTCGATCCAGATTTGACCAGTACACCTTCTGCCACGCCCACAAACTGCTCAACATCTCCGGCTGTAATAAATGTCAGGATGCCAGGTGGTAAAGCAGCTACAAAATCGATGTGTTGCGGTCGAAGGCAAAACGATCCATTTTCCGCTTCAGCGATGATTTTCGTCACTGGTTCATCAATCAGCACTTCTGTTGGCAGCAGTATTTTTAAATTCATTTTGCGACTCGTTTCTCAACTTCGTCGATATTACCAATCATATACAACGCTTGTTCGGGGACATCGTGAAATTTATCATCGAGGATTTGTTCACAGGATCGCAATGCGTCTTCCAGTGAAACCAATCGTCCACTATGACTGGTAAACTGTTCTGTTGTAAAGAACGGTTGTGTCAGGAATCGTTCCAGTCGCCGGGCACGATTGACCGTTCGACGGTCTTCGCGCGACAGTTCTTCCAGACCAAGCATGGCGATGATATCTTTCAGTTCTTCGTATTGTGCTAATGTACGACGAATATCCTGAGCAATCTGGTAATGCCGTTCTCCAACAATGGGAGGCATCAGCATTTTTGATCCTGATTGGAGCGGGTCTATAGCAGGATAAAGCCCTTCTGATGCTCGTTTGCGAGACAGTACGATCGATGTTGACAGGTGAGAAAACGTATGGACAGCCGAGGGGTCGGTGAAATCATCAGCCGGTACGTAAACAGCCTGCACTGATGTGATTGCACCAGCTGGAGTCGTACAGATTCGTTCTTCCAGTTCAGCCAGATCTGACGCCAGTGTCGGCTGGTATCCAACCCGTGAGGGTAGCTCACCCATCAACCCGGAGACCTCAGTTCCCGCCTGCACGAAACGAAAAATATTGTCGATTAGCAACAGGACATCCTGTCGTAGATCGTCTCGGAAATACTCAGCCATCGTTAGCGCTGCATGACCTACACGAAACCGTGCTCCGGGTGGCTCGTTCATTTGCCCGAAGATCATTACAGTATTCTTTAGCACGTTCGCCTGTTTCATCTCGCGATAGAGTTCTTCAGCCTCACGACATCGCTCTCCTATACCGCAAAACAGGCTGACCCCTTCATGCTGACCAACGACATTGTGAATCAACTCTGTAATCAGTACGGTCTTTCCCACGCCTGCTCCGCCGAACAGTCCCGCTTTGCCCCCCCGTTCCAGCGGAGCCAGCAAATCAATAGCTTTGATTCCGGTTTCAAACAGGTCAGATTGGGTTGATCGTTCCGTCAGTGTCGGTGGTTTGTTGTGAATCGACCTTCTTTCACATTCATCGATTTTATCACCGCGATCAATCACCTGACCGAAGACGTCGAACATACGTCCAAGCAGTTGCTTCCCAACGGGAACACTTAATGGTCGTCCTGAGTCTCGAACTTTTGCCCCACGAGCAAGACCGCGAGTTGGTGTCAATGCAATTCCTCGCACTGTTTCACGGTTTAACTGCGTTATCACTTCCACAACCACTTCACCATCATCCCCGGTGCGTAGTTCATTATGTATCGCTGGCAACTGAATTGGAAATTTCACATCCACTACGCTGCCACGAATCGAAATAACCGATCCGATGTTCATATCACCGGGTGAAACAAATTCAATCATAATATGATCGTACTCATTTCCATGTGTAGCGTCAAAGTAAGAATGCCATGTAAAACGGTTCGGAGCGACAATATTATTCGCACTCAGTAGAGACCAGATTACTGATGTAGCCCATAATGGCACCAGTCATAAACTCTCTTGGTTGTGAATTCTGGTCCAGAAGATTGATATAATAGATCAGAACTGAAATCGACAAGAACTGGATTTGGGAAACATCGGAGCAACTTTGATATCTTTGAAGCGATCATGTGGCAGCAAAAAGTAATAGAGATGACGACCGGAGATCTCAAAAAATCTTATCGTTTCCGCCTAGATCTTTATAAAAAAAGAGCACCGTACCGGCATGAACCTGATCAATCTTCGAATAGTTTACGAAACATGATGCGTTCAAAATCAAAACAAGGTAAATAGAAATTGGTGTGCTAGGATCGCATGAAAAAACCCCTTTGTTACAAGGGGTTACGGTCGGTTGCCAACTATTGCAGGACAACCTGTTTCAGATTTAGAAAGTATTGGGCGATAAGGGACTCGAACCCCTGACATCTTCGGTGTAAACGAAGCGCTCTAGCCAACTGAGCTAATCGCCCGGATTAAAAGGGAACCAGAATAACGTTCTATTCAAATTCACCGTTTCAATTAAATTGTAGTGTATCAATAAACCATACTCAATCAAGACAATAGAAGAATCTGAAGGTTCAGGCCAGATTTTCACCTTTAAAAGGTGCTCTTTTCGTGTTTTTACCGTTTGACCGCATCTCAAACGATGGCCCGGTTTCCATTGGGAAACTGCTTGAAGCCGGGGCCAATTTCGTTCGGGGGGACTGAATGTAATTCCAGTTGAACAAAATGACCGGAACTCATTCCTTCTGCAATTACAATGGAATGATCCTGATAATGGTTCGGATCCGAAGAATCAGGATAAGTTTCCCACTTCAGGACATCCAGATTCTCGAAGATACTGGTTAATTCGGAAATATTGAATTCAAAGTTGGAATGAAGAGAAGAGCCGTCGTCACGACCCCCAATCATTTCCGTGCTTCCCAGGAACATCCTGATTTTCCAGCCCCTTTCATTCATTTTGCATTCATAGCCAACGCGTCCATCATTTTCCAATGGGACGAATAATTCTGCAATTTGATCAACAAAATTTGAAACCCATTCAGGTTGAATTTTTTGTTGATTTTTCATGTCGCGCTTCGTTTGAAGCTGCTTCATAAAATGCTGGAAGGACATATGTGAATGAGCCAAGTAAAATCTCCTTTGGGAGTCATTTTTTTTTATGCGTAAGTCAGGTGTGTCAATCGATGTAATATATTCGGATGCAACGAATCCAGAAATTTCCCGAGTACGCTCTCGTACAGAACTCATCGGACGATTCAGGAAACCGACGACAGGGAATTTTACATAAAACGCTTGCCAGTGCGAGGATGTGATCCTGTCAATCCAAACGTATCGACAGTTCCATAGAAGACATGTCGTCCGACTATTGTGAAAGGTCCTGTTACACCGGTTGAATCACCTTAACTTAATATGGGGATTTCAATTGATATCAGATCTGAATGGACAAACCGGGGAGATCAGTTAAGAGATCGCGTTATCGTTTCGGTTTGATTTTCCATGTAAAAGCAAGCAGGATCATGGCAGCTACGGTGCACCCAAGAATGCAGTTAATAATCATATTCCATCCCGCTTCCATATTACCCGCTTCCTGATAATGATGGGCAATGGATCCAAATCCTTTTGCCTGAACCATTCTTCCGATGTATCCAAAAAGTCCGACAAAACCGGCAGCCACCCCCACTGCTTTTTTTGAAGTCTGATCCAGCGCAGCTACCCCAAGAAGCATGACAGGGGGATAAACAAAGAAACCAATAACAGCCAGGCAGGTTAAATCAATCCAGAGAAATCCAACCGGGTTGTATCCCATGATCAGGAATGCAAAGAAGATTGGAATCATACAAAGCAGGCTAACCATTCCACGCCTTCCTTCAAGCCGATCTGAGAGCCAGCCAATTAATAAAGTTGAGGGAATGCCCCCAAATTCCAGAACAAGAATGGCAAATCCGCCTTCATCCATCGTTGCATTTTTCACTTCTTTTAAATATATCGGCCCCCAGTCAAGCATGCTGTATCGGGTGATATAAACAAAAAAGTTGGCAAAGGCAAATAGCCAGAGTTTTGAATTGAATGCAATATTTTCGACAAACAATTCTCGAAAAGAAAGATTCTTCTCCATCAACCCTTCTGTTTTATCGAGTTCGGTGTAATCGTTTTTGTATTCTTCCACCGGAGGGAGCCCGACAGACTGTGGCGTGTCCCTTAAAAAGATCAACAGGACAACTGCACCCACAATGGCAATTCCTGCTGGAATATAAAATGCAGATTGCCAACCATAAATCCCTGCAACTTTTGCGGCCAGAATTCCTGCAAGCCCACCACCGATATTATGCGCAATATTCCAGATCGCAAAAACGGTTCCTCGTTCACTCACGCTGTACCAATGACCGATTGAACGACCACACGGTGCCCAACCCATGCCTTGAACAAAACCATTCAGGGACCATAAAACCAGATGCAGGGAATAATCACTGACAGAACCAAATAAAATGTTACAGATTGCAGTTAAAAGAAGGCCGCAAGCCATAAAAATTCGGGGATTACTCCTGTCGGAGACAGATCCCATAAACAGTTTTCCCAAACCGTAACAAATAGCCGTGGCTGCAAGAATATCCCCAATCTGGGAATGATTGTAATTAGTCGTCCCTGAAATAGTCATTATTCAGAGATGGTAAAATATTGAACCTGGCTGATCGGAATTGGATTCGGAATTCCCCAGAATTTACTACCACTTG
>JAJRVU010000404.1 GCA_024277145.1 Planctomycetota bacterium | reverse complement strand
TTTTTTATCCGCTGTTTTCTTTTTGTCTTCTTTCTTGACTTCTTTTTCCGGTTTATCTTTTTTGTCTTTGTCTGCTTTATCGTCTTTCTTTGGTTCCTCTTTTTTCTTGGTCTCTTCTTTTTTAACAGGTTCCTTCTTTTTTTCTTCAGCAGGTTTTTTAGGTTCAACCGGTTTGACAGGAGCAGGTCCAAGCAGTTTCGGATCAAATGTTACCGAGACAAACAGGTATCGGTTTTTCTTTCGTTTGTCATCTTTTTTGTCTGCTTTATCCTCTTCAGGTTTTTCAGGTGTTTTTTCTGTTTTATTATCTTTTGTTTTGTCACCTTCTTTTTTATCTTCCTTGTTTTCTTTGCCTTCTGCTTCTTTTTTTGTTTCTTCTTTTTCTTTTTTGGGATCTTTGCTTAAGCCTGTTTCAACTTCTTCAATATCGCCAGTAAAAATCTGGCCAAACCGGATGTTATAAACAACACCATCTTTTGTTCCCGCGGTTAGCTCACCTTCATTGGAAACGAGTACAGGGTTTCCATCCTGATCTTTGGCTAAAAAGAATCCTGCGCTGGCAAGACCTCCCAATAACGCTTGTCTCAATATTGGATTCTGTTTGATTTGTGGATCAAGGCTTAAATCAGGATTCAGTCCTTGTGGTTTGGGACGAACTCCTACAATTTTTAAATCATCCAAGTTTCCTACCAAAGTTGTGATATCACTCTTATTCAGTTCTTCTGTTTCTTCTTTCAGGTCATCCAGTTTCCAATCATCACTGGGAGTCGCTTTGGCAAGATGGTTGATTTCCTGTCCAACGATTCTTCCCTGAACTTCATCAATCGAATATTTGTTAATCAGAATGTCTCTCAAGTCACCTCGATCAATTTTCAGGAGGTCCTGCTCAATCCAATCAGAAAACTTGACCGAGAGATCAATATCCAGCTTGGAAATGTACGTCTCTTTTTCATCTGGTACCCGAACATAGTAATGGTTGCTTCGGCCTTCAACTTCTTTTCCGATAATCAAATCGGTTAAGACTGTGCCATCTGCACGTGTAATGGTTATTCTGCTGCCATGTTTTTCGAGTTCACTGGTATCTTCTTTTGAAGGATCAAGAACATTGTACAAGTGATGATCGCTTGCTAGTCTGCTGGCGAGTGCATCACGGGTCACCCCAATCACGGAAGCAGTTGTTTTGGACAGGCGGTCCTGTGCATCTGCAGGGTAATTGAAGTGGGATGGGATCACCCATTTTCCATTGACAGCTTCAACCATGAAAGTATTGATTTTTGCAGCGTCTTCATTAAAAGAAACAACTTTCAAGGACTTGGCTGAGTTCGGATCAAAATCATCTGAAAAGAATGGAGTGCCCACTTTTTCAAATTCTTTAAGAGGTTTCGGGCGAGATGCAAAATGAGTTGCAAAGGCAATTCCAACGGAAACGACCGCAATACAAACATACAATAATGTGCGAGCTGTTTCTTTGACCATGATTTCTCCAGGTGATCAGGATATCAATTATTTCTGATCGAATTTATCTATCTTGATTATAAAATAATATTAAGGAATATCGAATTAACAGGAGTTATTTGACTAGCCGATCTGCAGAGATGTTTCTTCTTTCCCTGTTGACCCTGCTGAAAAACATGAACAGGCCAAAGAGGAATGCAACAACGGGTGGTATCAGCACTGCCCAGAACCGGATCCAATTTTCCGTTTCTCGAATGAGCCTGTCCGTTTTCTTTTTGCTGATTGCAATCGTTTCTTTTTTCTTGTCTTCAATTTTTGCTTCTTTCACAAGAAGCAGGCGTTCAATTCTGGCTTGTTCATTCTGAAGACGAATGGCTTTTTCCTGCTCATCCATTGTTTTGTCATCCTCGATTGCCTTACGCTGTGCTTCCAATGCAGCCTTCGCTTTTTTGAGTGATTCTTTGGCGTACTCGTCAGCTGTGGCTTCTTCCACTTTCCTCTGTTTGAGAAACTTATCCGTCTCTTGTTCAACCAGTTTTAATGTTCGGTGTTTTGTTCTGCGTTTTCTTAAATCCAGATAAGATTTATCACCCGCAAGGACATCCACTGCATTTAAAATGAATGTGACGTTATCCAGTTTCAGGTTGGTTTGTCCTTGTCTTCGTTCCATGAAGAACCAGTCTGAAATCATATCGACATCAGCTACATAAATGACGTTGACTTTACGCGAATCACTCTCTGAAGTGATGTGAGCAGCGATAACATGAGAATCTTCATCAGGAACGTGGAGAGCAGTCGGGTTGAACTGGGCTGTCATCTGCATCCCGCCCCCCATGCGAGAAAAACCGGGTCGGGTGAATTGTTCCCAATTCAGTAATCCGGATTGAACTCCTGTTCTTAATAAAGGTTGGAATTTTAAATCACTACCACTTCTAGGCCGAATTGTTCCGGAAAATGCAGCCAGGATTTCCTGTAAGCCACTGGTGACTTCACTTTTTAAACTCAGGGCACTTTTTACTCCACTACCTGCACTAATGAAAAGAAATTCATCAGGAACAACAGAGAAGAATTCGTTATGCGGATTAAATTGATCCCAGACAATCTGTCCGTTATTCCAGGAAAGATCAATTGCTTTAAGTAATGTGGTCGCTTTCCCTCCATCTGCTTTTGGAGTGGTCGGTCCACGGTTCATTCCCATCATCCCTCCCATTCCACCACCGGGGCGGGGTTTGGGTTGTCGAGGAGCTTGTGTGACACCGGAACCGGTATTGAGCCCGCGATCCTCGAACGAATTTTTGACCCCT
>JAJRVU010000403.1 GCA_024277145.1 Planctomycetota bacterium | reverse complement strand
TTTTTATTTCCAAAAAAGGGAAATTGAAGTTAGGCGATTTTGGAATTGCCCGTGATACCGAAGCGACTGCTTTGACTGCAGCGGGTAAAACCGTCGGAACTTATGCCTATATGGCACCGGAACAGATTTCAGGGCAAACCCCTGTTTCCAGAAAAACAGATCTCTACGCACTTGGCTGTGTCCTGTATGAACTCCTCACCGGGAGACCACCTTTTGTTGCAAGCACACCAGCAGAAATCCTGTTTAATCATTTGCAGGATGACCCGGATCGTGTGACCACATATGCAATTGATTGTCCTCTGGAACTGGAAGAAATTATTGAAAAGCTTCTGGAAAAAAATCCGGATGACCGATTTTTTGATGCCCTTGCGTTGCAGGTAGCACTTGATGAAGTGAAAGATAAACTTGCCAAGAAAGCAAGCGTTGCAAAAAAGTCAATGTCAGGAGAATCAACTTCTTACACAAGCGAACAGGATGCAGCAGAACTGAAAAAAATCCTGGGGAAAAAGAAAAAGCGGAAAAAGAAAAAGAAGCAAATCCCTGTTTATGAAAGACTCTGGTTCCTGTTAACCTGCCTGGTTCTTTCGATTTCTTTTGTCGCATGGGCCATGTGGCCTTTGAATGATCAACAACTGATAACCAAAGCTAAAGGGCATTATGAAGTTGCAGATGGAATTGAATGGGACAAGGCAATAAAAAGATGCGACGAACTATTAGAACGATTTCCTGAAAGCATTTTTGCAATACAAGCAGAAGAACTTCTCGAAGATATCGAAATGATCAGAGCTGAGAAGCGGGCGGACAATAATCAAAGAAATAATCGTCTGCCAAAATCTGAAGCGGAACGCCAATATATGAAAGCAAAGGCGTTTGATAAGTTCGGAGATCCACTTACCGCACTCGAAAAATATAATAGTATTGTGGAACTTTTTCAGGACACAACTGATAAAAAAAATCGGCCGTTTGTTAATCTCTCTCGTCGAAGAATTGAAGAAATAAATAAAAAAGGAATTAATAATAGTGAACGAAGCCAGATCGTGAATAATAGTCTACTCAAGGCGGAATCTTTTTATAATAACTCAAGATACGCAGAGGCGAGAGAAGTTTTTCGAAGTATCGAAAGTTTGTACAAGGAAGATAAGCAATTTGAAAAACAGGTCGCCTTTGCAAGAGCGCGGTTAGATAATCGCCAGGTTGATCCATTTCCTTTTGATGAATATATCAAAAATGAAAAAGATTCTGAATCCAACGGCTCTGATAATGAAGAAACTGACGAATCAGATTCTACTGAAAACTGATAATGATTCGGTTCATGAATCATAGAGTTTGCGAATCGCTATTGTTTTCCAAGTCTTCAATTTTACCGGAAGTTATGTTTTTCCAGGTCCACCTGCTTTTTTCTTCCGAGGGTTTCCCAAAGAGGAAGCTGAACAGAATTCCAAATACAATTGTTGTCAGCCAGGATGTTCCAATGACCAGATGGGTTGAAAAATATTGCTGATCATCGAAAAAGGGATTCGCAGGATAGTTAGTTGAAAGCCAGTTGGAAATTTCAGAATAATAGCTCGTCGATAAACCGACGAATTCGCCAATGATCACACTGATAAATGCTGCTTTTGATGAAACAAATGGAAAGAAAAGTCCCAGTACAAATAAAGCCCCTAATGGCCCCAGAATCCAGTTAAATCCTTTTGCCATCAGGTCAATAATATTGGTCCCATGAGACAAGTGGTACAAAACCAAAGTAAGCGATACGATAACAAACCCCATACTTGCAGTTAACATTCTTGCGACTCGCAACTCCGCTTTTGCATCAATTTTCCCGCCACGTAATCGACGAAATGCATCAATTGTAAAGATTGTGGAGATCGAATTCGCACCGGAGTCAATTGAAGACATGGAAGCTGCAAAGAGTGCTGCAACCACCAGACCTCTTAAGCCTGTTGGCAGATATACGCGAATAAAGGTTGGAAAAACAGCTCCCTGTGCAGGATGCCTGACCGATTGGGTCTCTGAAAAAACGTTTGAGAAAAGTGCTTCTTTCCCGGGTAGATCATGATGTTGAACAAAATAGACAAGTGCAAATCCTACACAGCAAAGAAAGAACCCAAGGCAAAGGTCAACACCGGCGCTGATCATAAAGCTTTTTTGAGCTTCCCGCTTGTTTTTAACCGAAAAATATCTCTGGACTGCCACCTGGTTTGAACCATAAGCGCAAATGCTCCAGAAAAAAGCTCCTATTAAAAGGAACATGGCAGTAGAACGGTTTTGTAAATCGGTGCTGTACCATTCAACCGTTTCACGATGTGGATAAGTTTTCGTGGCTGCAAACCAGTCCATCGGACCGGTTCCGGTTTTCCAGGAAATAAATGCAATGGTAAAAACTGCTCCTGCCATCAGTACAAAAAACTGAATCACATCCGTCCAGACAACAGCTTTCATTCCTCCCATCGTTGTATAAATGATGGAAAGAAAGCCTACTGCAAGAATAATAAAATGCATGTCTGCATCCGGATAAGCGTGACCATTATGGATCGTTCCGTTTTTGCCGAAGAACCAACTGATATCAAGTTGTGCAATTTCTGCCAAAGCAGTTGATGCTGTCAATACAACAACGGACATCCAACCCAGAAGCATCATGATACATAAGAACGCGCCCATTGCCCGAACGGGGTAACTGAATCGTTTTTCCAGATACTCGTAAGCACTGGTGAATTTCATTCGGGTGAAAAAAGGTATCCAGACTAAACAGACAATTGTGACGACGAAAGGAATTGATATAAATCGAAGCATATACCCGGTATTGCTGCGAAACATTTCCCCCGGCATCGAAAGATAGGAGATCGTTGAAAGCATTGATGCAAAAAGACTGATTCCAACTGCCCAAGATGGAAGGTTCCGTCCCCCTAGAAAAAAATCGTCTGTCGATTTCTGACGCAGGGCAATATAAAAACCCATACACAACATTGCCATCAGGTAAATTGCAACGACCGTTAAATCAATATTATTTAATCCCTGGGTCGGGCCAATTGCATCCAAGCTCGCTTCCGAAGTATCTTGAGCAGCAGCCAATAATGGTTGAAATAAATTCATCAGTTGCACAGTTTCTCCTTCAACGGCAGTTTAATTTTTGAAACTCATATTTATCGGGAAATGATTAAATCATCAATTGAAACTGAAATTGTAGCAGCCTTGTTCGCTGATGTCATGTCAGCAGAAACAGACTCCGTTGATCCATCGATTAATAATTAAACGGTACAAAACGGAATCCTGTTTGAAATCACAGGTTTTCCAGACTCATCGTTTTAATTGTTGACGGGAGATGATCTGGGATCCTATTCTTTTCACCATTCTCAGTTTTTGAGGACGAAACATTAAAAAAAAGAGAAAAGTCTCGATCTTGCCCAAATTACAGCCCATAACATGATTGAATCTTCTATAAATGCCTGATAGGATCGGTTCAAGGCAGGAAAATGAGTTTCTTGTAAGTAAGAAAACAGAGGTTTAAAGCGAAAATGGTTTTAAACATAAGGTGAATTCCGGGTTTTGCAACAGGCTTGATAACTCGGATTGAATGGACTTCGATGGGTGGAACGATAAACACAAAATCAGATACGCTCACTTGGCATCGTAAACATTTACTCGGTTTGGAAGAGCTTTCTGCCGGGGAAATTTCTCTTATTCTTGATCAGGCTGCAAAGTTTAAAAAGCAGGCGAATGAGGGTGAGACCAAAAACAATTCCTTAAAAGGGACTGTTGTTGCCAATCTCTTTTTTGAGCCTTCCACCCGAACTAAAACCAGCTTCAATATTGCAGCCAAGCGACTCAGTGCAGACACCGTCGATTTCACGGCAGCAAGCAGCAGCCTGTCAAAAGGTGAAACTTTCATCGACACGGCTAAAAATATCGAAGCAATGGGAGTTGATCATGTTGTTGTCAGGCACAGCACCCCCGGCGCACCTCATCTACTGGCCAAACATTTAAAAGCCAATATCCTGAATGCGGGTGATGGAACTCACGAGCACCCGACGCAGGCATTGCTTGATATCTTTACCATTCGGGAAAACCTCGGCTCATTGGAAGGCATTACAGTTACTTTAGTCGGAGACATCCTGCACAGCAGGGTTGCACGCTCTAACATCTGGGGATTGACCAAACTGGGGGCCAATGTGATTGTCTGCGGTCCTTCAACGTTAATTCCTCCCCAAATTGAAAAACTGGGCGTGAAGGTTTCACATAATTTTGATGAAATCCTTGCAGAATCGGATTGTATTAACTTACTACGAATTCAATTTGAAAGACAACGAAACGCCTTCTTCCCATCCATTCGAGAATATGCTCATTTGTTTGGCATGAATGGCGAAAGAATCCGAAAAGCCAAGAAAGATGTTCTGGTTCTTGCTCCCGGTCCCATTAACAGGGGTGTTGAAATTACTCCTGATGTGGCGGACGGGCCTAATTCTGTCATTCTGGATCAAGTGACAAATGGTGTGATGATTCGGATGGCTTGTTTGTACTTGTTGAATCAACAGCGAAAAAAGAATCCTCAATAAAGGAAATTTTTAAATACAATGTCTACAATTCTGATTCGAGGCGGTCGAATCATCGATCCCGGTCAAAATTTAGATCAGGTTGGTAACCTGTTCATTCAGGACGGAGAAGTTGCCGGCTTGATTGATGGGGATATTTCAACTGATCAGGTTATTGATGCAACTGATAAAATAGTCTGCCCCGGTTTGATCGATCTTTTTGTTTCACTTCGGGAACCCGGTTTTGATGAAGACGAAACAATTGCAACCGGAACGAATGCAGCCATTGCAGGTGGATTTACAAGTGTGGTTTGTACTCCGGAAACTTCTCCGGTGATTCAAGATCGTGCTGCTGCTGAATTTGTTCAACTCCAGGCGGAAAGAGCAGGGCATTGCAACGTTTTTCCATTAGGGGCTGTGACAAAAAATCTGGAAGGGAAAGAGCTTGCAGAAATCGGTCAACTTGTTGAAGGAGGAGCAGTTGGTTTCACCGATGTGAAAAATCCGATCACCAATGCAGAAATCATGAGGCGAGCATTGGAATATACCAGCATGTTTAATCGCCCGATCCTTAGTCACCCGCAGGTTCCCGAATTGATTGCAAAAGGAGTCATGCACGAAGGTTTTTATTCCACCATGCTTGGCTTGCAGGGAATGCCCTCAGCTTCTGAAGATATTATGGTCGGGCGAGATATTGCTTTGGCTGAACTGACCGGGGGGCAAATCCACTTTATTTCTATCACTTCCCGGAATAGTGTAAAAATGATCGCTGAAGCTAAAGCAAGAGGGATTAAGGTGACTGCAGCAGTTACACCACATCATCTTGCACTTACCGATGAATCACTTCTTTCCTTTGATTCCAATTTAAAAGTGAACCCTCCTTTAAGAACACCTGAGCATATTGAAGCTCTCGTTCAGGGACTCAAGGAAGGAACGATTGATGCGATCTGTTCGGATCATCAACCTTGTGCGATAGAAAAAAAATCACGCGAACTAACTCTTGTTCCCTATGGAATCTCAGGGCTTGAAACCATGCTCGCAATTTGTATCAAGGAACTCATTGAGCCGGGGCATCTTTCCTGGTCGGAACTCATTGCAAAGTGGACCAATCGACCTGCTGGCATTCTTGGAATTAATAAGGGATCATTGAAAACCGGACAGGATGCAGACATCACCATTATCAATCCTGAAAAGGAATGGACGGTTGATCCATCTCAATTCCGCTCGATGGGAAAAAACACTCCCTTTGGAGGATGGAAATTAAAGGGGAAAGCTGAAACCGTTCTGGTGGCAGGAAAAATTCAATTCCAGGCAGAATGATAGTTTCCTTTCTGATTGTTTCCGTAAGTAGTAGTCAGTCAGTTTTGATCTTGACCAGGGTGTACTAGATTGTTGAGTCAGGGACCACAGATGGACTCAGATGAACACCAATTTCGTTTAAAAGAAAAAAAATTACCACAAAAACTCGAAGACACAAAGCATTTAAAACAAATCTCTCTAGTTTTTCTTCGTGCCTTGGTGACTTCATGTTAATAATATTTATTTCAATTGTGAAGATGGTGACAATGATTGATCACGGTCTCCGCGGCTTTGTGATCTCTGCGTGAGACCTTTTCTTTTTTTAAAATCTGCGTCAATTTGTGTCTTATCTATGCTTCAATAATAATAATAACGAAAAGCAATCATCCTCATTCACGCAAATATAAAAGCTTTTCTCTGATTACCGAATCCTTTAAACTGAATTGACAATTGCATGGCCAAACAATTCCTGATTAGTGATGGTTATAATCTCATGCATGCAGCTGGTTTTGCTCGCTTGCGTTACGGGCCGGGAGACTTGGAAAGGCAAAGAAACCGATTTCTCAAATCTCTTTCAACGGAATTAACCAGGTCTGAACGAAAATTGACAAAGGTGATATTTGACGCTTTTGAATCCTCCGGCAACGATCAGAGAGTTTTTGTTTTAGATGAAATGACCATTGAGTTCGCCCGTTCCGGTGAAGATGCTGATTCCCTCATTGAAGTTCTGATTCAGGAACATTCTGCCCCCAAACAAATTCTGGTTGTTTCCAGTGATCATCGTTTGCAAAGAGCAGCCAGGAAACGAAAAGCCACCTTTATTGATAGCGATAAATACTGGAAAATCCTTTCTTCACGAATCGTTGATGAGTCCGATACAGAGAGTGGAAAAACAGATTCACCGGAAAAAATCGACTCTGATATGCTGGACCGATTGCAGGGAGAGATTGACCAGATTATTGACGAAGAATAATCAAGCCAATGATATTTCCAAGCTCTTTCTAATCCTTTGCGATTATTTGAAGGAATTTGATTGATTATTGAATAGATGCAGTCAAAATAACATTCTCAAAACTGAATTTTCTCCAGGTATGCTAAATCGAAAATCCCCAAACAGATGTTCCAGAAAACAATTGCGTTCACCGTTCGATCCCTCAGGCAGGAAAACCGTCTCTGGACGACTGCTTTACAGCGCCTGGGAATCCTGGGGTTCACATTATTTCTTGTTTCTGAAGTTGGTGATCACCCCTACATGCTTGCTCCAGGACTTTATTTATTGGAATTTCTGACAGCGTTAAATCTAATGGCAATCGGAATTTTGGGGATCAGTTATTTTACTACAGCAATTACAGAAGAAAAAGAAGAACGTACCATCGGCCTTTTAATGATGACCGGTGTCAGTCCCATATCCATTCTTTTAGGGAAATCCATTCCGAGGCAAATTAATGCGCTAGTCCTGCTTTCAATCCAGTTCCCATTCACTTTTCTTGCAATCACATTAGGAGGGGTGACCATTGATCAGGTGATCTCGGTCTATATCTTTCTTCTTGTCACTCTTCTGGCTGTTGCCAACTTGGGATTGCTTGCATCCGTTCTGGCTCGAACTTCATTCATTGCAACGGTTATTTCAGGTTTGGTGATTGCATTTTTCACATTAGGACCACTGTTTCCTGAAATTATCAGAGAAATATACAGGGAATTATCCATCCAAAGACCTTCACTTCTTATTGATTGGAGGGAGTTCATGATGGCGATTAATCCTGTTGTTT
>JAJRVU010000402.1 GCA_024277145.1 Planctomycetota bacterium | reverse complement strand
TTCGCCTCTCTTCACTTTGGGGAAAAGTAAAGGAAATGATTTCTGACGGTTTTATCGGTACCCCGAAATACGTCCTTGTTGAACTTTTGAGAAATCCTTATCGGCATGGAGCCAACGATTGGCGGTATGATATCGACCGAGTCGGGAATTGGATTCTTGAAGAGCCGATTCACTTTTTTGATATGTCCCGATGGTTCCTTCAGGATTTTGCTGACCCAGATAAAGTTTATGCAACTGCCAATTCACGCCAGCCGGATCACCCGGAACTCCAGGATAATTTCAGTTCCATCATCAAATACACCAATGGTTCCTATGCAGTTGTCTCTCAAACATTAAGCGCATTCGAACATCACCAAACGGTGAAAGTAACAGGAACCAAAGGAGCGTTATGGGCATCGTGGAGCGGGGCAAAAGATCGTACACGGAAACCGAATTTCTCTCTGCGGGCGTTTGATGGCGAAAACGTCATCACAGTTCCTATCGATAAAATCACGGGAGAACTGTTTGAACTTGAAGACCAGATGGAGATGATGGTGAAAGCAGTTCGAGATGGAGAACCTCTCTCCTGTACTGGAAAAGATGGTCTCTGGTCGGTGGCTCTTTGTCTGGCTGCACAGGCATCTGTTGAATCGGGCAAGGAAATCAGTATGTCAAACTATATCTGACAAATAAGTTAGATATATCAACGCGTTTCCGCCCGTAACAAACCGTCGTTAAGTTTAGCTTATTTCATCTTTCTCTGGATATCTCAGGGGATCATGGTATGCTGAATTGCAATTGGTATTAAGTCTTCTATGCCATCATTTTGATATTCATCAATCAATAGGGATCCTGCTATGAAACGTGCGAACCATTTTCTCGTCTGTGCAATTTTTCTTATAACACTTTTTGCCTCATCGATTCTCATTGAATCCGCTTCTGCAAAGTTGCCTGAACAGGTTGATGTTAAAAGAGGCATTGTCGTTTTCATCGGTCTTCCAGATTCCAACCTGGATGAGATTATTAATCTCTCAAAGTCCACAGAAATAACTTACTACTATCAATTAACCGATCAAAAACAAGTACGCTCCTTAAGAGAAAAAGCAGAGAAAGCAGGACTTCTTGGAAAAAGAATCTTCATCGATTCAGGTTCTCTCGACTCCATTCATTTAGCTGACAATCTCGCAGATTTGATTGGAGTTGATCCATCCGTCAAAGATCAAGTAAGTGAGAAAGAACTGCTCCGAATTCTCAGGCCAAAAGGCATTGCCTGGCTTGGCGGTAAAAAACTGGTCAAGCCGGTTCCCGAAGGGTCTGATGAATGGACTCACCCGTATCATTCTCCTGATAACAATCCTCAATCAAATGATAAAAACGTGAAAGGGAATTTCCAGCCTCAATTTCTGGGCGGTCCGATGTTCAGCCCGATGCCCGAGCAATCCGTAGTAGCAGGCGGCCGAATTTATAAAGCAATGGGCCATATATCCCACAAAAAAAATCAAAACGAAATGCTCAATAAACTCATTGGCATTAACGCATACAATGGAACCATTTTGTGGAAACGCGATCTTCCGCTCGGATTCATGATGCATCGAAATACCATGATAGGAACCGATGAGTCGTTATTTATGGGTGACCATGAATCATGCAAGGTATTTGATGGACAAACCGGAAAGCTTAAACGTGAAATCAAAATCCCCAAAGGAACAGCAGATGGTACTGTCTGGAAATGGATGGCTATGCAGGATGGAATTCTTTATGCACTTGTTGGCCATCAGGAAATCAAAGTTGATACGGTTAAGTCAGACAGGCGAGGTTTGGGACATTGGCCCTGGGCGATGTGGCAGGGACATGATTACAAAAACCGAAAAACCGCTTTTGGCTTCGGCCGGAATATTGTCGCTATTCAACCCGAAACAGGAAATATACTCTGGAATTCAAAAACAGAAGAATACCTCGATTCCCGCGCAACCTGCATGAAAAACGGGCGTATCTATTCTTACTGCCCGGAGAAATTCATTACTTGTATTGACGCCAGCAATGGAGACCTGATCTGGAAAAGTACGGACAAAAAAGTTCTTGAAGCAATTGGCCCGAATGGAAGTGCCCAAAATCCCACGCAAGGATATTCCACGAGTTGCTATATCAAATGTAATGATGATTTCATCTTTTTTGCAGGACCACAACGAAAAAAACTGGTTGCAGTGAATGCAAAAGATGGCACACTTGCCTGGAGCCATCCCAATGGAAACCTTCAACTGGTTCTGAGAAAAAACGGGATCTATGGTGCGGGACCAAAGTCAGATGGAATTCTGCTTGATTATAAAACCGGCCAGAAATTGAGTTCTCTTCCAACACGAAGAGCCTGCACTCGCGCAACCGGTTGTGAAGACAGTATTTTCTATCGAACTCGTGGCGGAACAATGCGAATCCTAACCGATGGCAACAAAGCGGAACATATCGCACCGATGCGTCCCCCTTGCCAGGATGGTGTTCTTGTCTCAAATGGACTTCTTTACTGGGGTCCGTGGATGTGCGGTTGTGAACTTTCTCTTTACGGAAACATTTCATTGGCACCGGACAATTCCCCGAAGAAAACAACAGCAGAAATTTACCAGAATGCATTAACCGTAACAAACGATCCCAACAACATTCAGCCATTGAAAGTTCATGCAAATGATTGGCCGGATTATCGAGGAAATAATTCTCGTTCCAATTCGACTCCTGGAAACATTCCAGACAAAGTCAGTTTGAAATGGGAAATTGATATCACATCTGACACCCTGCCGACGGCTCCTGTGACCGCGGGAGGAATGGTTTTTGTCGCAGATAGAAATGGTGCGATCAGCGCGTTTGATTCTGATGGAAAACTGGCATGGAAGTCATACACTTCAGGACCGATTTATTATTCTCCTTCTGTCAGACATGATCGTGTTTATGCAGGTTCTGCAGATGGACGAGTTTATGCATTTGAAGCAAAAACAGGGAAACAATTATGGACTTTCCGTGTTGCACCCGAAGACCGCTGGATTCCTGTTTACGGAAAACTGATTTCACGTTGGCCTGTTGCAGGAGGTCTTGTAGTCGAAAACAATACTGTTTATGCAGCTGCAGGAATTACCCATTTTGGAGGGACATACGTTGTCGCCTTAGATGCAATCACAGGCAAACTCAAAGCGAGTAATTCCACATCAGGAACGGTCTCTTCAGATGTCAACAATGGAATCAGTTTACAGGGAAACATGAAAATTGTTAATAACGAATTACAGTTTTTAGCGGGAGGCGTTTATGAAACAGCTCGCTATGATTTAAAAACATTAAAGTGCCTGAACGAACCGAAAAGCCGTCTCACATCGACACATCATACCGCTTTTTATCCACTCTATCCTGAGTATGGAAAGTATGTTTCTCTGGAACACTCTTTTGAAAATGGTTCCACAATTTGCTTTGATGCAAGCTACGAAGGAAGTATATTTAATAATCTTGCACTTCAACCCAAATTACCTGAAGGTGTCACAAGGGGCAATAAAGAAGCATCCAAGTGGTATTACATTCGGCGAGGAAAGAAAAACATCATTCCCGATGACATCTGGAAAGATAAAACCGACAGAAGATTCACCAGTTTTATTGTTGCAGACAAACAGGATCGACTTCTTGCAGCCGGTCACCCCGATGAAAAGCCGGAAGAATCATTCCTGACCGCAATCAATATTAAAGATGGTTCAGATCTTTGGACACAAAGCCTTCCCTCAGTGGCAGTCAAAGGGGGTACAGCAATAAATCATCAGGGGGAAATTTTTGTCTCTCTGGAAAATGGAAAATTGCTCTGCTATGAACCCGTTACTAAATAATATTTGAGTATTACAGGGTAAATATATCTGATTGGCAAAACGAAAAGCAGTCCTGAACTTCGTTGTGGACCAATAATGAATAAAATGAAACTTCAAAATATTTACACCATAGTATTTTTCGGATTGATTTATTTTTTCCCGACCTGTTCGGTTACCGCATCAGATCATTCCCAACCGAATGTCATTCTGGTCATAACGGATGATCAAGGTTATGGAGATCTCTCCTACTATGGAAACAGAACTCTTCAAACACCCAATTTAGATATTCTTGCTGCAGAATCCGCCAGGCTTGATAATTTTCATGTCGACCCGACATGTTCCCCCACAAGGGCAGCTCTGATGACAGGTCGTTATTCCTGCAGGACAGGCGTTTGGCATACAGTCATGGGGAGGTCCTTTTTACGTGATAATGAAATCACGATGGCTGACTACTTTAAGAATAACGGTTACAGAACAGGGATCATTGGTAAATGGCACCTGGGAGATAACGCCCCGTATCGTCCACAAGATCGAGGGTTTGATGATGTCTTTATTCACGGGGGAGGTGGTATCGGCCAAACCCCTGACTTCTGGGGAAACGATTATTTTGATGATACATATCTCGATAACGGTGTTCATCAATCGCAATCAGGTTATTGCACGGATGTTTTTTTCAAAAAGGCTGATCAGTTTATTACAAAAAATAAAGATCGCCCGTTCTTTCTTTACCTTTCTACAAACGCTCCTCATAGCCCGTATTATGTTGATAAAAAATATGCTCAACCGTTCAAACAAAATAACATTCCTTCTCCGCTTTCAGAATTTTACGGAATGATCGTAAATATTGATGAGAACATTGGAAAATTAAGAACCCGATTGCGTGAATTGGAATTGGAACAAAATACAATTTTCATATTCATGACAGACAATGGAACAGCAGCAGGATCCCGGAAACCACATGGATTCAATGCAGGAATGCGTGGAGCAAAGGGTTCTCAATATGAAGGAGGCCATCGTGTCCCTTGTTTCTGGTACTGGCCAAATGGTCAATTAAATCAAAGTCGATCTATTAATGAACTGACTGCACATATTGACCTGCTCCCCACTTTGATTGATCTTTGTGACCTCAAAACTTCTCCTTCAAACCAACTTCCATTTGACGGAATGAGTTATGCCTCGATCTTGAAGAATAAGAATGCAAATAAGAATCCATTCTCAAACCGAACTCTGTTTGTTCAATCACACCGCATTGAAAATCCAAAACCGTGGAGAAATTCTTCCGTCCTGAAAGGAGATTGGCGACTAATCAATGGCAAGGAATTATATCATCTCAAAAATGATCCCAGCCAGAAAAAGAACGTCGCGAAGAAACATGCAGAGGTTGTCAATCAACTCAGAAATTCGTACCAAAACTGGTATGAAGATGTTTCCAGCAGGTTTAATGAACACTGTCGAATCCCCCTCGGTACAAAAAATGAAAACCCGACATTATTAACTGCACACGATTGGCATACTGAAATTAGTCAAATCCCCTGGAACCAGAAAAAAATTACAGCTGACCTCCCGGGACAAGGCAAGTGGGCTGTTCAGATTATAAAATCAGGAAAGTACCGTTTCACGCTAACCCAACGCCCACCCGGAATTATCCATCCATTAAAAGGAACTTCAGTCGAATTAACAATTGGAAATCAAACCGTAACAACTCCATTAAACAAAGAACAAACAGAACAGAAATTTGAATTGGAAGTTTCAGAAGGAGATTATTTCCTGAGTGCTTCTCTCAAACACGCTGATGGTTCCCGACAAGGGGTTTACTATATACAAGTGGAAAGATTAAAATTAAAATAATTCTTTAACACCTATTCACTGAAATTGAGAAAACCCATGACTCTCCGACGTACTGCTGCCATGATTTTAACATTCGTGGGAATTATTTTTCTTCTCATTGGTTTCTTACTGACCAAGTATCTGGGAAAACCAATGGTCGAACAGGCAAAGGCGAGTGAAAACTGGCCAACAACGGAAGGAATCATCAAAAGCTCAGAAGTTATCGAAAAACGAGAAGACAATGGCCTGATGTACTCTGCAAATATTGTCTATTCGTACACAGTAAATGGCCAAACAATAGAAAGTAACCAAGTCTGGTTCTCTGCAAACTATAGTTCTTCCAACAGGCAAGAATTTCAAAGGACAGTGATTGATTACCCTGTGGGAAAAAAAGTTAAAGTTTATTATGACCCGGACGATCCTGTCGTCGCGGTTTTGAATCCCGGCGCGTTTACCAGTACTTATATCGTGCTGTTTTTGGGACGGACCTTCATGGGAATTGGTGGCCTT
>JAJRVU010000401.1 GCA_024277145.1 Planctomycetota bacterium | reverse complement strand
ATTTAAGTTCTGTGATCAGGAAATGACTTGGCGGGAAAACTGATTGTTGATACACTCCGCGATCTGCGGTTTTCTAAATCCCCATATTTTTTGCCTGCCCATTACTTTATTGCCTGGTAGTGTAACGGTAGCACGAGTGACTCTGAATCACTTAGTAAAGGTTCAAATCCTTTCCGGGCAACTTTTAAAAGCCTTTTTGTCGTCATGATTTGTGATGATTGAAAGGCTTTTTTATTGTTCTGTCTTTATAAAAGTATGCAATAATAGTTAGGTAATCTGGAATTCTTCATTCTCTCTTCATTTAAAAGTAAGAATAAAAAAATGGCAAGCAAAATGAAAAACAAAACGCCTCTTCGTTGTTGCTGGTCTTTTACTCTTACTGTTTATCTTGCAAAATATTTTGCCATCAGCCCCAATAATCAATTGGAAAGAGCTATATCAACACATCATCAAGACCTACTTTTGATTGAAGCCTTGACGAGCAATGAAGATTTGATCGGCAATATTAGCCTTGAGTTCAGAATCATTGATCTTTTAGTTGGGCATGTTCTCGGAGAACATCAATAAAATTTTTCACTAACGGACTTTGATAACGGTGTTTATGCCAGACCATAGCCAATGTTCGTGTCGGCTTTGTGCCTGAAAGTGAACGGTATTTCCGTCGCTTGGTCCGGTCCAGAACAGCAGCCATCTCAGGAATGAGCGAAACTCCATGATCAAGAGCCACCAGTTCCTGAACCGTGAGCAACTGGGAAGATTGACAACTAACTATCGGCAGGCATTCTTGCTGCTTACAAAAACTGACAATTTGTTCTCCAAGGCAATGTGTTTCGCTCAGAAGTATAAAAGGCTCTTCGGTGACATCGGTCATCGTGACTCGACGTTTTCTTCCAAGAGGATGTTTGGAATGCACAGCCAATAATAGTTCTTCTGTAAACAATGGCTCAACGGTTAAATGTTCTTCTTCAATCGGCAGGGCAAGTATCCCCAAATCAAGGTCACCCTCCAGGCAACCTTTTATAGTGAACTCTGTCAGATTTTCGTGAAGCGTCACATCCGCTTTCGGGTACCGCTTTGTGAATTCTTTGAGTACTGGCGGAACAAGATAAGGAGCAATTGTCGGAATCGCTCCAATGGCCACTCGTCCTCTGCCTGATTCCGCTCCCTCGGTTACCTGCCGTTTTGCATCATCCACAGATGCCAGAATTTTTACAGCTTTCTCGTAAAGTATCTCGCCTGCGTCCGTTAGCCGTGCTTTTCGCCCTAATCGTTCAAGAAGTGGTTGCCCAAGTTCTTTTTCGAGTTTGATAATCTGTTGGCTGAGTGAGGGTTGTGCCACGAAGCATTTTTCTGCTGCCCGGGTAAAGTTACCCAGGTCTGCCACGGTCACGAAGTATCGCAGTTGATGTAGTTCCATAGTTTATACCTATCAATCATATAGGAAATGAATATTTCACTTATAGTTCTATTATCGTTAAGATTCAAGTCATACATGTTTAAATACGTTTCAATAGAATTTCAAAAATGGAGGACCGGCCATGAATCAACGACCTATTTCCCTGAAAACGATAGGATTAATAGCCATTTTATTTGGCCTGATGGTAATACAAATTCTTTCAGCACCACTTGCAATTGCAGATGAGAAACCGCCTACAAGTTTCGCTCCGGTTGTTTTATCCGAGAAATTTGAGAAAACAGTCTCTCGCATGAGTGCTGCTAAACCCAAAATTATGGAACGTCAGTTGAAGCTACTTAATGAGCGATACGATATGAGCAATCATTCCATAAAAGGGATCACGATGTCAGGCGGAAAGCCGATTCAAGTTGGAATCCGGGCAAAGCTGGCGCCAAATATTCGTTGGGAAACATTAGCTGAAATGACTCCCGAAGAAATTCGGAAAAGAGGATTTTGGCCCAAAGGGTTCCTGCCACTTCCGCATCCAAATCATTCCGAAGGTGGCATGGTTTTCCCGAAGTTTCACATTGACGAAATAAAGCGACAGGAAGGTAGAGACCTGACACGTTTTGATCTGGATCTGGATATTCCGGATCACTTTCTTCCCGAGTTCCCACCTCCAATTTATCTGACAACTCGCCTTGATCTGGTAGATGTCTCTCAGGGTAAGCTTGTCACAATTAATAATTATTATGATCTGTTTAACGGAATTCTCAACCCGAAACAAATCGAAGGAGTACGGTTGCTCGTTACAACGTTCCCGCAACAGCAGTTCAACCAGACTCACGACCGAAGAACCATCAAGGCAAGTAGGGGTGTGACTTGTTTTGATTGCCACGTCAACGGCCATACCAATGCAGCAACCCATCTGGTTGGAGATATTCGGCCACAGGAATTTCGACACCGTATTGATGTGCCCACATTACGAGGAGTGAACGTTCAAAGATTATTCGGCTCGCAACGAGCATTGAAAACCGTTGAAGACTTCACCGAGTTTGAACAGCGGGCAGCCTATTTTGATGGCGATCCTGTCATCGCTGCCAAGAAAGGGGTTAATGTTCTGGAAAGGGCAACCCAGGTTCACGCAATGGCTGAATTTCAGGAATTGTTGGACTTCCCACCGGCACCAAAACTTGATGTGTTCGGGAAACTTGATCCGAAGAAAGCAACGGAGTCGGAATTGCGGGGACAAAACGTCTTCTTCGGCAAAGGGAAATGCATGGTCTGTCACACTGCACCGTATTACACAGATAACTTGATGCACAACCTGAAAGCAGAACGGTTCTTCAAACCACAAATGGTCAATGGTCGGATGGCTTCTGTGGATGGACCCATCAAAACATTCCCGCTACGAGGCATCAAAGATTCGCCACCTTACTTGCATGATGGTCGACTGCTCACACTTGAAGATACCGTCGAATTTTTCAATCTGGTTCTGGAAACTCATTTATCAGCAGAAGAGAAGAAGGACCTTGTCGCTTTCATGCGATGTCTGTAAAAATTGATATCAATACAAATGGATTGAGCTCTCATTGGATTTATTAAACAGATTCAATCAGGGCTCAACATCCTGCCCAAAATGTATAATGAGACAGAACAAAAATCACGCTCAAGGTGATAACGGTCTTCTTGTTAAATCGTTTTTTCATCAGGTGAACACTCTTTTAAGAGTAGGCATAATTGTTTCGTCATCAATGAAGACGTACTTTTTCTGTTGATATCACGCGATATTCCGGAGAATTATGATAAAAATCCGGGGTTAATTTGTGATCGCTTCAACGGAATCTTATGTTATGATAGAATAGGGTTAACTTGGGGAGGTTTTTTCCCTACGTTGAGATTCATTGTAACACGAGGAGAAGACATAGGTGCCTAAGGCAACGCTGCTGGTTATTCATGGTCCTGATCAAGGAACACGATACGAAATCAAGAAAGAGATTATCACTATTGGAAGAGGGGCAGGGAATAAAATCCGGCTTCTCGATACGGAAGTTTCACGCCGACATGCTCAGCTTGAATACCGTGATGGTCGCTTTCAACTCAATGACCTGAAAAGCTCCAATGGCTCTTACCTTAATGGGAACAAGGTTGAGTCCAAAACCCTGACGAATGGTGACCGGATCCAGTTTGGCCAATCTGTTCTTCTTTTTGGGCAGAATAAAAGTTTTGCTGACTCCCAGGAAATTGCAAACAAAATCGAAATCGTTCATCCTGATGCAAGCGACGAATCCAGCATGATCAAACCGGGCTCTTCCGATGCAAGTCCGTCCGTTATTGAAAAATCCCTTCACGATTCCAATTCATTAACAAAAGATCACGAAACTCTGACCAACCTTCAGGTTCTCTATCGAATTATTGAAGAAGCGGTCACACCATCCCTTTCCCCCGAGCAGTTGCTTTCACGCATATTGAAATTAACGATTGAAGTTGTCGGCGCAGACAGGGGATGCGTGCTGGTTCTAGATGAAGAATCGGGAACATTAAACCCTCAAGTCTATCTTCATTCTAAAGAATTTGAGCATTCTTCCCGAATGCCTGTTTCCAGAACGATTGTCGATTATGTCGTGAAAGAATGTCGTGGAGTACGAACTTCGGATGCACAACGCGATCAAAGATTTGAAGAAGGCATGAGCATTGTTCAAGCAGGTATCTGTGAGGCGATGTGTGTTCCGATGCAGGGACGATATGAATTATTGGGAGTGATTTATGTCGATACCACAACACCCCACCAGAAATATCTGGAGAACAGTGCAGGCTGGTCAGAATTTAACGAAGAGAAACTCCGTTTACTTTCTTCCATTGGTCGCCAGTCAGCCATTGCATTAGAGAACAACCGTTATCAGGAATCCCTGGTGAAAGCGGAACGGATGGCTGCAATGGGACAAACGATTGCCATGTTAAGTCACCATATTAAAAATATTCTGCAAGGGGTTCGCGGGGGCAGCTATTTAATTGATATGGGCCTTAACAACCATGATGAAGATGTCGTTCGAAAAGGTTGGGGAATTGTCGATAAAAATCAGAACAAAATCTACAACCTTGTTATGGACATGCTTACCTTCAGCAAAGAACGAGACCCTGCTTTTGAAATCACTTCCCTGAATGAAACTGTTCAGGATGTCTGTGAATTAATGCAATCACGGGCAGAAGAAAAAAACGTTAAACTTGAAACAAATTTTGATACTGATATTGGTGAAGCCTCTTTTGATCCGGAAGGGATTAACAGGGCAGTCATGAACGTTGTGACCAATGCAATTGATGCTGCTGAAGGAAAAGAAAATGGGGCGGTGCGAGTGGAAACGGGATATGAAAAAAGCACCGATGTTGTTTTTGTTGCTGTCACCGATAACGGTTCAGGAATTCCCGAAAAACAGCTTGCCAAGATATATCAGATCTTTGAATCAACCAAAGGAGCCAAAGGGACCGGGCTTGGATTAGCTGTGAGTCGAAAAATTATCCGCGAACATGGCGGTGATATCACCGTTGAAAGTAAAGAAGGCAAGGGAAGCCGATTTGTTCTCTCCTGGCCCAGGATGGATGAAGATCATCGTAGCATTGAAAGTTCTACCGGCGTAGATAACTTGGAATAAACAACATCGCTTATTTTAAAGAAACTCTGTCCTAATAAATCACGACAGCCAGAAGTCTTATTAGAAATTCACCTTGGGTCGGTTGATTTTTATCCCCTTCTTCTCCTTACGACCTTTTTTGGTTTTTTTATCTTTTTCTATACTTTTTTTCTTCATCTTTGCATAGACCTTCCAGCTGATTTTGGAAAGATCACAGCCTATCGGTTTTCCCAGAGCATTCCAGTTAAGCGCTTTGCAATTTGGGTCCAGCTGAAAACTTGCTGGTTGAATGTCATCTAATTCGCCCAATTTTTCTTTGAGTGAAACTCCACTTGCATCATAGAGAGGCCTGATAATATTTGCAGGCCCCCATTTATTAATCCAGAATTCAGAAATGGAAGTCTGCTTCTGATTTGAATTATCTTGAAAAAATGCATTGATGGCTTGTGAAAAACCATTATTCTTTCCATACCATGAAACATTTTTATTCAGGGAAAGATCCTGAAAATCACAAATTGTTGACATGGTTTTTCTCTTATCTTTTGAAAGAAATGGTGGTGCAAAGACGGAATTTTCTACAAAGATTTGAACTTGAGGAATAGCACCAGACGTTGAAGGAATTGAGGCCGATTGCAAAACATTTCCAGCTGCAGAAAAAGTAGACTGTTGAATATCAATAAATGAGTATTTTTCCTGGCTATCATTTTGCTGATCCAGTTTGATAATATCTGAAGTCGAAGCGAAAACGGAATTATTAATAAAAAGTCCATATCCGTTTTTTTCGATGTTGATTAATGGCGTATTGGAAATTATGAAAGAGTTTTCAATTCTGCCGGTAGAATTGAACTGATTTTGCTCATTACTATTTATATCCGAACCTGTCCATTTAATCACATCCTGATAATGAGTAGAGAATTTCTTTTTTGAAATAATGATGGTATCTTTCAAAGAGAAACTTCCCTGATTCACATAAACAACACCGTTGACATTCTGTGTTCTGGAATTATTGACAACAAAAAACCCATTGCTGATTGAAATATTTCCGTTACTCACTTCAAACAGGTATTGTTCTTTACCTTTCTCAATTGTAATTTTTGGTTGAATATAGAAAGGTTTTTTATCAGTATCGACAAACCGAATGTGAATAGACTGATTTTTAATAACAATAGGACTAGAGAGGTGCTTACCTCTTCCTGACACTTCAAAAACAGTTCCGTCTGCCCATTTTTGTGAGCCAATCACTTTACCGAGATCTCGTTGTCCTAATTTTGTCAAATCAACTGAACGAGCAGTTACTGTTTTTCCCTGTTCTTCTTTTATCTGTTCTTCTTTTTCCTGATTTTTATAAAGTATTTCCCTGAGAGTTAATCTTTGAATTTGATCCCGATATTGCATCACATTATACGGAAGTAGAGAACTGTCTGCACCAGGTGTCCAATCCGGATTGGATTTCAAAACTGGGATATTCATCGAACCTTTTGAGAAACTTCCAGGGTGTAATTCAGTGATTGAAGAAAGGGCTTGCGTTGGCCATTTTTCTTTCTGGAATTGTTTTCGATCTGTATCGAGACCTTGTGAGCCCCAGTAATTAATCCAGTTATCTGATGGTATTCCTGATTGAAGTTGATTGCTTTCATTTTGGATCAACAGTTTCCAGTTTAGAAAAACAGAATCATCGCTAAACCATCTCAAATTGATTGCATCGGATTGTGTGGCTGAAGTAACGGGAACCTGGGGCCAGTTTTCCAGTTCAAGAAGCCTGGAAGTTTCCCCGGAATCAGGCTCCTTGCTAAAAACGGTATTCATGGAATAAATACGAGTTATAGGAGGAACTTTAGAATTAATACCCGGTAGAAAATGAAACGCATGATCAAATGGGATCATCGTACAGGAAAAAAAACGAAGGTCACGATAAATTAAATTATCACTCGGGCGAACATCCGTTTCCATTAAGCAATCCATATGAATCACTGGTGATTTCCCTGTGACAAAAAGAGAATTGCTTGCGCACAAACCGAGGAAATCTTTATTAATTTTCAGTGGGAGAAGATTTTTCCCCCACATGAAAACCCGATCCATAAGGATGTGCGGAATTTGCTGTTGCTTGAGCCGTGTTTTTTCTGACTCTCCAAAGAAATGAAACGCTGTCACTTCTGTATCCGAATTGGAATTGACCGTCAGGCTTCCACGCCGGAATGTAAGATTACCTGATTCAATTCCAAACAAAGTTGCAGGGGAATCTTCATGCTGATGAGCGTCATAATAAAGATCGACATGATCCAAAACCAGATCAGTTTTAGTTAATTGAAGTATAGGTGAATCCTGATTTTCATTTGTATTGACAAGAATTATGACAGACTTTTCGGTTTCTTTCCCGGTAATTATCAAATTGCCTGAATCAGAAAGTTTCGTCGTTGATAAAATGAACGGGCCTTCACCCAATAATTCGATAACAGTTTTTTTGGATTTCAGATTATAGATCGCTTCATTCAGTGTTTTATAATCACCTGTTATTTCATCATTCCTTCCAACCCGGATTGCTTTTAAACCAGCTGTATCAGCAGATTCTGCATATTTTTCGCCATCCCATACTTTGGAAACCCATCCAGGAAAATAGGGTTTCTCAGTTTGTTGACCTATTGTAAGAGATTCAAGATGTCCGGCAGATTTGTCAGGCACAGGCTTCAGAATCGGATATTCCAGTGCAGTAGGAGCTGAGCCTAATACGCCCACTGAATCCGTGTCTTTCTCTTCATCAATTATTTTTTGGGGTTTTATTTTTTTATTAACAAGGTCCTGCTTTTTTCGGGCTGCATCTCCATCAATGGCATTATTAGGGTTTTTAGTTGGCCCCTGTGGCATTAAGGCTGCAACAATGATAATAAGAACAATGGCTCCTGCTACGATACTGATGGGAGTGAATGAGAATGATTTCTTAATTTTTTTTTCAGAATCAGAATCCGAATCAGAATCCGAATCTTCCACTTTTATATCACGTGGTGGAAGGGATGTCTGTTTTGGAACATAAGGCATATTCGTAGTGCTAGTAACTTCTGTTTCAGCTAATTCCGTCATCGCAGAAGCAATTGCATCTGCTCCCATATCAGGAGTGGTATTGGCATCTTCCAGATCTTTCAATAATTCTGATGGTGTCTGGTATCGATCATCCGGTTTCTGTGACATCATTCGGTAAATGATAGCAACAATGGATTCCGGGATTTTATCGTTGAGTTCACGAGGATCAGGTCGATCACTGGAAGCATGATCGTACAATTTTTTAGTTAAGCCACCTTCCGGAAAAGGGGGTTGCCCGGTGAGCATATGATACCATGTGCAACCGAGTGAATAGATGTCAGAGCGCGTATCTGCATAACGACTGTTACGAGCCTGCTCGGGGGACATGTAATCCACAGTACCAACGGTGGTTCCAGCCTTGGTGATTGCAGTGTCATCTTCATCATCAAGAATCCGCGCGAGCCCCATGTCGGTTAGCTTCACTTCACCTTTTCTGCTGATCATGATATTGGAAGGTTTGATATCTCGATGGACGATACTCTGTTTGTGGGCATGCTTAAGTGCCTTTGCCATTTTCTTGATAATATCAAGAGAACGTTTGACAGAAAGAACACCATGCCTTTCGACCAGTTCATGAACGTCGACACCCTCAAAATATTCTAAAGAAATAAAGTGCCTGTTGCTCGCTTCTCCTGCTTCATAGACTGTGATGATATTTTTATCTTTCAGTCGTGCAGCAGACTGAGCTTCGGATTTGAATCGCTTTACAAGAATTGGGTTTTTCGCTTTTTCACTCGAAAGAACTTTTAATGCAACTGTTCTTTTTAATAGTTCATCAAATGCAAGATAGACGGTTCCCATCCCTCCGGAACCAATCTTTTTCTTGATTTGATAATTCCCAATCTTTTGCATGTTAAAAGCAGATTTTCTGTTTTAGAGCTTTCGACTTTTTTGATGACATGTCGTGTATAATCAATATCATACTGTATTACAGTTGTCGTTTATTCGTAACATCAACCGACAACATCATTCGTCTCTACACGTTGTAACTTATCGATTGGCCCTATAACTTTTTCTGATGCATTACTAAGAAACTTGTAATAAAATTATGACTTTTGTTGAATGAAATTGAATACTGTACAAGAGCAGTTTTAAAAAGATATTCCAGATTGAAAAGTGCTTAATGTTAAACTGGTTAAACAAGTCCTTATTTAAGTGAACTCACAGCCCATAACCAACGGGAACATCCATCAATGTATTATAGCTTATTTGTGGGTTGAACGTCAAAACTTCTCTTAAGTTTACAAGCTGTAATTTGTAAAGATTTAGAAGTTTTTCAAGACAAGAATTCAAATGATGAACACTTTTTGCAGCAAATGCAACGAAGCGAATGCAACTAATGGATGAGCCGGGTTTACATCCAACCCAGTTTCGTCACCCGGCCGGATTCAAAGCCGATAAAGAGAGATTTTCCCATTGGTCCTGCAATCAAGCTTGCTGCAATTTCAGGAATTTCTGCAACCCACACCATTGCCCCTTTGTCATCAATCCAGTAAAGATGTTTTTCCAGCGTTGTGATTCCCAAACGGTTATTCGAAAATGAAGCGGAAACATGATTCGGGGTTCCTTCCAAAGCCAGGTTATCCTGTTGGGCTCCATTATTTCTGTATTGTTTGACTCCATGATTATGGGCTGCAACGTATAGATATTTTCCATCGCCAGTAGCACTAAGCCCACCAACCGAAGCCCAGCTGTTTTCCGTCCAGATTTCTTCTCCTTTGAGATCATAAGAACCTATCAAACCCTGGTCAGCAGCTGCTACCAAACATGGCTCTGACGGAAGAAATTCTGTGTACTTGAGTGGCTTGACTGTTTTGTATTGAGCGATTTTTTTTCTATAAGTGTTGTAAAACATGTTGTACCCGTTTTTCAGGCTGACATGAATATAATCTCCTCGGGGATCAATGGCGATATCTGCAATGTCGTCAGCAAAATCAATCGACCAGACAACTTTCAATTTATCACTAATTCTGCAGAGAGTGGCACCATTGATTGAAACAATTCCGCCTGCTCCACAATCACTCCAGTCAATATGCCCGAGAGAATGAAAGCCATGGTTCAAAGAGGTGACTTTCCCCTGGCTGTTCAAAACATAAAGGCCACCCGAACTATCTGCCAGTGCATATTCTCCTGTTTCACGACCATAACTAGCGCAAACAAGCGGAGCATCTGCGGTAAAAGACCACTGATGCTCCGGAGTAACTCCATTTCCTGATTTTACCCATTTGGGCCTGTTATCTGTCATCTTGCAACAAGCTGTCTTTTCAAAATCTGAATTCCTTTTTTCAGGTCCTTATCACCATCGATAGAAGAACCGTCTCGCTGACCTTGATAATAACTGAGTTGTTCCTGTTCAACAAGGACATCAGGTTTAACACCAACTTTGCTATGATTAAACCCATCTGGAGAAAAGAATTTCGCTGTTGTTAAACGTAATCCGGTTTGCCCTTTGACAGGTAAAATAGTTTGAACAGACCATTTTCCGTAAGACTTACGTCCTACAATTGTGCCTCGTTTGTGGTCCCTGACAGCACCTGCAACAATTTCACTGGCACTTGCACTATTCCCATCAATTAGCAGCACAAGAGGAATTCGAGTTGTTCCCAGACTATGAGCTGAAAAAGTTTGGTTGTCATCTCGATTACGACCACGGGTTGAAACAAGCGTTCCTTCTTCAATAAAATTGTCCAGAATTTGAGTAGCAGCGGGAAGAAGTCCACCCGGGTTGCCACGTAAATCCCAGATCAATGACCTCATATTCTGTCTTTTAAGTTTTTCTAAGGCTCTGGTCAGTTCGCCAGGAGTTGTTGCCTGAAAACCGGTCATTTTGATGTATCCGATCCCATGTTGCTGATCAACAATTTCTGCAACTGGAATACTCTTAACCTGTACTGGTCGTCTTACGAATACTCCATTTCTTTTATTACCACCATCTTTAGAGCTTAAAGTAATTCGAACTTTGGTTCCTTTTAAGCCACGAAGAAGTTTGGCAGCTTCATCTGTTGTCATATTCAGGCAATCTACTCCATCGATATTCACGATAAAATCACCTCTCCTCATTCCGCCTTCTTCAGCGGGAGATTCAGGAAGTACATTCATCAGGTGCATTCCTTTACCTGTTTCTGCCTTCATTTCGATACCAAGACCAACAAATTCACCTTCGATATTTCCGTAAAGATCATCAAGACGATTAGGGGTCAGTACGTTGCTGTAATTATCAAGTGCATTACAACCACCGAAAAGGTATTCCATGATAATTGGTGCACTATTGAGGCCGATTTCTTTTTTAGCAGTGTCACAAACCTGAGTAATTAACTGCAATGCTTCATATCGACTGGAAACACGTTTGTTCCAATACTGGTCACGAAGAATTTTTCTCATCCTGCGAACACCTAAGGCATTGGTATTCAGGAAATGATATTCCTGGAATTTTTTATTAGCCAACGCCAGGTAAAAACTTTCTGTTCCATGGGCGATAAAGTGCCAGCTTGAGATTGGTTCAACGTAGTAGCCCCTAATCTGATAAAGAACTTCATCAAATAGATCCAGGGCATCCTGTCGCGATTTCATTAACAGTTTTCGTTCAAAGCTGTTGTCGGAATATCGCCTGTCGATCCCGAAGTGAATTTTTGTGCGACGAAGGCCGAGTTTCAGACTTTTGTCTTCAGGCCATTTTTTAAGAGCTTTTTCATATAACTCAATCGCATCAAGCCAGTTTCTGGAACTTTCAAGAGCACGTCCTGCTTTGACAGATTCTGTCAATGTCTGTGTAACTTCACCGGACTCTGGTGCTGCAGTTACAGAATTAACTGGCGTTAGCAGTAGAGTTGTGCAAAGCGTAATTAATCCTAGTTGTTTCATCAAGTTGTTCGTTAACATTGTTTCCCCCTCAGGAATTCGACAACGCTACAGGTAAATTATTATTCAAGTAAATTCACAGTTTGTACGGTTTGACCTGTCTCGCAATTGTCGAAAATGTAGTTGCCTCGCCAGATTGCTTTCAAAACAGGAAATCCAAAATAAGACCATCCCCTAAATCAGGAAAAGAGCATTCGCCCGTTCCTGTGATGGACAAGGTCCGTCGGATTCGTTTTGTCAACAATCCCTGCTTGACTGACTTGAATATAAGTTACAAAAAAACGTTGGTCAACAAGGACATTCTCTGTCAATTCATTCAACCGCTTCAACCGTTACAGGGGTCTTGAAAATATAACGATTAGCCAATCCGGGAGAATCAAATAAGACTTTATTGATTCATTAGGCTGACTAAAATAAGAAGCATGATTCATTGATTGAGATCACTTTTTACGCCTGATATTCTTATCAACTATTAGAACCGTTATAATGGTGCCTATGCAAATTCATTTTCTGTTACTTTTGTACTTTATTCACAGATTATTCAGGAAAGTCCGAACTGGAAGGTCGTTCTGCAGGAACCACCTGTTAGGATTGTGTTTAAAATGAACCCTGTTAGCAGGGGTTTTCAGGTAAAACTGCTCCTTCTTTGAATTTTTTATAAAGAAAAATCAGTAAAAGCACTGCTGTTGTTTTTTGGCAACACAAATTTCAACTATCAAGCGTTCTCATCTGAATTTCTGTTTCCTGAATGAATCACTTTTTCTTAAGTGTTGATAAGAATCCATGATGCCTATTTCTCCTTTTTGTTCCTATTTGAAAGAGCAACCTGATTTATCACAATCAGAGCGAATCAAACTCAATCACGATTATCGGGACAGTGCATTATTAGACCTGAAAGGTGAACTGGATAATTACATTCTGGATGAATGGCAAATTGATCTCTCAACAAGATACGGCACCCTTCCTGTCAGAAATCCCTGGGGGAAAGCTTCCGGGCAACTTTCCATGAACCTGAACCAGGTGCAGGATGATATCAATGCAGGACTCGGCTTTGTTGTCCTTAAAACAGTTATTGCTGAAGATGAAACTGGTCAGCAGAGCATGGGCGACTGGGCATTCAAAGAAGCCAGAATGAAAGTGGAACCCATTGTCGCACAGTCAGGTGAAAAAGGCTGGACCGTTAGTTGGAAAGGGCGGGGGTGGTCACAATCGTTTAATGACTATCTCAAATTCTTTTCGGATTCGCTGGAACTATCAAAGCCGAAGGGAATGTTGGTGATCCCTTCCTGTAAATACCATCTTCCTTTTTCAAATGAAGAAGATTGGAATCTCAACGAATATCAATATACAACTTCAAAGCTTCTTGAGGTTTGGAACCATTATTACGATTGTTATGACACGCCAATGCCTCTGGAAAAAGATTTCAGCCCCACCTTGGCGGGAAGTGATCGGGCAAAAGCAAAAACAGTGATTCTGGATTGGCTTGGAAAAGTTCCCGAATTGATTTTTAAATCAGCAGATAATTTTCAAAAAGGAACCAACCCGACAGATCAAGGTGCAGCCAATAATATAAGATTTCCTGTTATTCTTGGATTAAAAATATTCAACGCCATGTTCGAAGATCAGTTTCAGATTCAAATGCTTGATAAAATCCATTCACAGGAAAAATACCACCCTGATTTTTTCATCTACTGTAATCGTCTTTTTGACCCGAAACGGACATTTGAAGACCACACAGGAATTGCTTACGGGGGACCTGATTTAAGCAATCGCAACCTGAATACAATGGACGACTGGTTGAAAGAGAAAGAGAAAGAGAAAGAGAAAGAGAAAGAGAAAGAGAAAGAGAAAGAGAAGAATTCCGAATCTCTTCCCTGGTCTGCTACCGGGAATATCCATTCAGGAAAAATGGCAATCGAATATGCTTTAAGAGGTGCAGAAAGTTTTCAGGTGCACACCGGCTTTCAATTGCCTTCTTCTGAATATTCAATGAAGAAAGGGTCACGCACATCTCGAACACTTCATGAATACTATTTTCACCCGGAACAAGGGCTCATTGCCTGGATGATCAGTTTAGGACGACAACTGGGGTTGAATCGAACGCCACTGAAATTTGCGGGTATCGTTGGAAAAATGAATCTGCTTTCTAATACCAATTCTACTTTGTAATAACGAATTCTTTGAATTAAAGAATCATCACGCAGAGTTCGCAAAAACGCGGAGACCGTAAAAATTAATTGTGACCGTCTAAAAAAATGTAGGTCAGGCTGTAGCCTGACGTGAGTAATATTTTAACACGAAGTCACAAAGACACAAGTTTTTTACTGGACATTCAATAGGGGTGGCCCGACCAACTTGTTTGGTTGGGTGCCGAAGGCACAAGAAGGATTACCTCCATCGTTCAATATATAAT
>JAJRVU010000400.1 GCA_024277145.1 Planctomycetota bacterium | reverse complement strand
CACTGATATAGCTTCTTGTTGCACCAACCGGACCGAAGACATCGACTTCCACATCTGTCACGTAATTATCGCGGATAACCTGAACTTTTTTCTTTCCAGCGGAAGCATTCGATATGCAACTATTAGCAACTTCAGCAACGGGATGTCGTGGAATAATTGGGACAAAAACAGTTTGACCTGGTTGGAATTTCTGGCTAGTGTTTTTGAGGATAACATAAGCTGATGCTGCAGAATCGACCAGTTCACGAATAGGAGCAAACCGTTCACTCAAAGGCAATATTGCGTGGATCACAACTGAAACCGATTGATCTTCAATTCCAATTTTAAGTGTTCCACCTTCTTTAACTTTATTACGATCAACAGGAATTTCCACAGTTAGCTGGGAAACATCCCCGATGGTCATCATCGTCCATCCCCGTTGTACCTGTTGGCCAAGTGAGGATTCAACGCGGAATATTCGACCACTGAAAGGAGCGCGAACAGAAGTTTGATTTAATCGATATTTTGCCAATTCCAAATCCGCTTTTGAATAGGCAACCCGTGCAGTTGCTAATTGAATCTGGTCGTCATCTTTTAATTTTTGAGCAATCCTTAATTGGACCTCAGCCATTTCCCGCGATGCCGTCACTTTATCCAATTCAAGACGTTGAACAAAATTTTCCAATTGAACAAGCGGATCATTTTTTTTTACCATCTCACCTGATTTGACTTCCAGTTTTAATATCGTACTTGTTACAGGAGATGTGATTTGAACTTTCTGTACCGGTTCAAGGTAGAGAGGAATTTGATAAGTTCGTTGATTAATAATTAAAAGAGGTTCGCGTTGAATGACAATATGGGACGAATCTTCCTTCGACGTTTTTGGTGTTTTTTTTGAAGGGGCTTCTTCCGTCTCTGCACTCCCATCCTGCGCTTGTAATAAAGTGAAGCAAGAAAAAATACAGAGCATAACAGCAACGGATTTAATGATAGGAGTCAATTTTGACATGATTTCTTTCTAAAATCATTATTGGAATCGGTCTTGAACGATAACTGAATATCTATTGATCTATTGGTGAAATATCATACTTACTATGTGATTTTACCTACCTCTTAGAGTATGCTTGAATTCTATAGCTGTCAATAAATAACTGTACATTCAGGCTTAATTCTTAAGCTAAGACTGAACATTTCAGGGAAAATATCATCTTGCCAACACCTCTCGAAAGGGAATCTCATATGAAAATGAATCGAAGACGTTTTTTTGTAGCTGCATCAACCAGTTATGTTGGACTCAACCTGATTTCCTCAATCCAGGGCAAAAACCAACCTGCAGTAACAAATTCACGCTCTACTTCCGGCGATCACAAATTTGAACCAGCTTGGGAGAATAAACTGACAATGACTGTTGGGAATTCTAAAAAAGCAGACATTCAAGGCAGTTCCGGCAAAGTTATTCAGGCAGCCGTCGATTACATGGCAAGAATCGGAGGGGGAACGGTCAATATTCTGCCGGGGGAATATCACTTGAATAGTTCCATTCATTTGAAATCCAATATTCGTCTCACTGGCGCAGGGGATGACACCATCCTTAAAAAAAATGAAATGGTTTCATCACCGTTGATGGAAGATTCTGATTGGTATGATCAGGAAATTACAATTAAAAATGCAAAAGGGTTTAATCTGGGAGATTCCGTTTTTATTACCTGCAAAACTGAAAATGGATCATTCAATTACGCAAAAAGAATTCTCGTCGCTCGGAATGGAAACCGTTTCAAACTTGATAAAGGTCTCAGGAAAAACTTCTGGTTAAAAAATAAATCGAAAGTGACGAACCTTTTTCCTTTGTTGACGAGTGAGAATACTTCGGATGTTGTTATCGAAAATCTAGTTCTTGATGGAAACAGAAAGAATAATGCCAACATGAATGGCAACTACGGAGGATGCGTTTTTATTCAGGACTGCAATCGATATTCATTTAACAAATTAATAACAAGGAATTACAACGGTGACGGAATCAGTTGGCAAATCTGTCACGATGTCATTGTTCAGGATTGCCATAGCCATGATAATGTCGATTTGGGATATCACCCCGGCTCGGGATCACAACGACCCATCATCAAAAATAACCTGATAGAGAATAATAAAATTGGGATCTTCTTCTGCTGGGGCGTTAAATTCGGGCTCGCAGAAAATAATAAGATTAACGGGATTAAAAAATATGGGGTTTCCATCGGGCATAACGATACCGATAACATCGTGCGAGAGAATACCATTACAAACAGTGGTATTCATGGAATACTTTTTCGGGATGACTTTCGTGGAAAAGATTTCTGGCCAAACAGAAACCTGATCCAGAATAACACCATTATCAACAGCGGAAACGAGCAGGGCGTTGCAATTGATGTTCGTGGAAAAACGAAAGAAGTTATATTCCAGGGGAATCATCTTGTTGAAAAAAGAGGTCCCATGAAAAGAACAGCCATTCAAATCAGTAAAAATGCTTCCAAAATTCAGTTGGACAATAACCAGTTCGAAGGGTTTGCAAAGAACGTTTTAACCCTTCAGGAATCGTGATTAAGCAGGGGGAACCGTAGGTCAGGCTCTGCCTGATGAAAGTATTAATGAACCACAGATTCACACAAATGATCACAGATTTTTAAAAAAGAAAAGGCCTCACGCAGAGATCGCAAAGCCTCGGAGACCGAGATAAACATTTGCAACGATCAAAAAATTTAAAGAATAATAATTTACCACCAATACGCGAAGACACAAAGAAAAAGGGACAGCAGACCCTACAGTTGCGAATTCCGCGTGATGAATTTTTCTTTTCTTGTTACAATTTTTTATTTTGCGGTCACCGGATTCAAAACTTTGGTCTGCAGAATTTCAATGGCATTCAAGATAGGCATTTCCAATGGAGAAGATGTCTTTTTAGAAGGAACCAGTTCGACAATCAGGTTTTTCTCAATTTTGACACCATTAACCTCACGGACCAATGAAGTTAAAGCCCCTTTTGATTCTGCGAAGACATCCAATCCTTGAATGACGGTTTTTCCCTGAATCTTGACATCAAAGACACGTTGCCCCGGTTTTGAATCAGTATTCAAATCCGCAAAGTGCAGCCGAAGCTGATATTCTGCAGGAGAATCTTCTTTCCCTCTCAACGGAATTGCAAGCTTTTTGATTCCTCTTGATGAAGATGAGTAAAGCCAAGGTGATTGTGTTCCAGCAATTTCGGTTGTTTGGCTGTTCTGAGTGAAAAATCCGCCATTGGGAATAAATTGTTGTTGAAAATTGAGCTTTAAATCCAAGCCAGTCACCTTGTAAGGGTTGGGTCTTGGATAAGCCAGCCAGACATCACCATGCTCATCTTTTCGGTCACCGGGGGCACCGATATTCAATCGCATTTGTTTAACCGGAGTTTTTGATCCAGTCGAACTATAGATTGTCCAGGGGCGTTTTGCTTTTCTAGGTTCCATTGTGACGGTCGAAGATATTGAGAACAGGCAGACACATCCAGCACTCGATTCCGGAATGGTCACCAATCCGTTTGCAGGAATTGCATTGATCCAGCAGCCCATTCGATGTCCTGCAAAATGCTGTGTACCCGCATCTGCTTTCAGGTCATAAAACCCGGAATATCCACTTCGGAAAAAGAGCATGTTCGGGCAACCGGTAATCATTCCGCAGTGATGTCCGGGTCGGACAAGACTCCATGGAACATCATCTCCAGTTAAAGGGTGTTTACGGGTGATTTGTTTTCCAGTGGCCAGATCATATGCCCACGGTTCTGCAAAAATTTTGTCTCCGACAATAATCGGACGGATTCGATAGTTGGCATCTTTTGTCCATAGCTTGTAACCATCAGCAGAAGAAAGCACAACAAGCCGACGTCGGGAGAATTCACCCGCGATAAACTGTTTCCAGTAATGCCCGTTTGCATTGGCTCCACAAAGAACCAATGCGCCATTCTTATAAATCAGGCTTAATTTTCCACCACCAATGCCAATGTCACTGCAATCAGTAACGTCAACCGGTTTTTTCCAGATGACTTTTCCATTATTCATATCAACAGCAACAGTTAAACGAACGTCCAGTTTCTTCATTCGCTCTTCTGCAATTTTTGCTTCTTCCGGAGAAAGGTTTTTCAAATCGGATTTATCTTCACGCAATAAAGCTGCACGCTGTTCGCTTGTAATGGAACTGTCAATAAAGAAAACACGGTTCGGTCCTAATGCAATCGTTCGATGAGAAATACTGTCCCCCTTGTAAGTCCAGAGAACTTTTCCTGATTTCACATCAATGCTGAAGATGGCATCGGTTGCTTCTTTCACAACCTTGCCCCGATGCCTCATTTTTTTTTCGAGCTCTTTTCGAGTGGTTGCTGTTCCGATAATTCTGCCATCGTGATAAGCAAGGTATGCCCATTCGTATTTTTTCTCACTGATCGTGTTAGGAATACGATAACGGTTAAGGACTTTGCCTGTTTCCGCGTCATAACGAACACATTCATCTTTGATCAGGACAAAAAGGCTGTCTTTGCTGGCGACAAGATTTCCAGAATGATAGTTGTTGAATACACCTGTCCTGAGTGCTCCTTCATCCTTCTGTTCCCAAAGTAGAATACCGTTGTAGGCATCATAAGCCATCACGCTGTCAACACCTTGCACATAAAGCTTGCCATTGATCGCTAAAGGTCCAACTGCTGCTGCATGACGGTTTACAATTTTTCCGGGTCCGGGATCGCCATACCACAGAACACCAAGTCCGTCTTGTACAATTTCGTCTTCACTGCTTGCAGTGTTGCCTGCATCTCCATAAAGATGTGACCACGAACCAGCACCGGGAAGGGCACCACGCGTTAAAATTTGATAATCACCTTTGGTTTCAATTTTTGATTCGGAAGAAAATCCGGTTTCTTTCCACCAGCCAGTCAATTCTTCTTTGGACATTCCCTCAAGGAGTTTAACGACCAATCTTCCACCAACCGGTTTGAGGTGTCGCCCGATTAATTCAGCAGAGACGGGAACATGTTCACCCAACGCCTGTGGTTCAGATAGAATCAGGTTTGCAAAATAATTGGAATAAGGAATGTCAGAATAATCTCCCTGATGAATGACAACCCGATGGCCATACATTCCAGATTGGGTCAGGAATTTGCGAGCTTCGTTGACTTTATCCTGATCAGGTTCAATGCAATAAACCTTGAAATCACTTCGGCTGGCAATTTCATAAGGAAGTTGCCCGCGTTCGGTTCCCAGAACCAGAACAAAACCTTTTCTTAATTCCACACCATCAAGTACATCTTCAGCAACTTTGATGCACTGTTTTGCATGTTCATCTGAAGGATAAGGAGATGTTTTATTTGTTTTTTTTACTAGCTGTTCAGGAATATTTTGCGAATTTGATGCAAAGCAGACAATATCGCCTGTATTTGTACTGACGATCAAATGGTTTTCAACAACGGCCAGTCCTCTTACTTCACCGGGCACTTTGGAATTCCAAACCTGTTTTCCTGATTCAATGTCAAAAGCAGCCACTTCATTCACACCACCTGCAATCACTGTATTTCCAGCAACGACAATTGCAGAATCCAGTGAGGTTTTTGTTGACCATAAAACACCATTCTTGCTAATTTCCTTGTTTTCTTTCCGTATCGCTTCAATTTGAGCGTTCAGGCTTTTCAGGTGTTTTGCTTTTTCTTCTGCCTTTTTACCAGACCTGATAATGGAATAAACCGAACGGCTCAAAGTTCGGTTTTTATTGATGTTGCTTTGCCTTTTAACAGTCATTTGTGCATAAGGTCGGCGATCCACTTTCATGACTTTTTTTCCGGTGACCATAAAAGCAGTATCCCCGGCAACGGCCATTTGCTGACCTTCAAAAAATCCAGTCTTCACGCTATGTTTAGCTTGTTTTAAGCCCATGTAATGAAGGGTTCCCCCTACAAGAATATCATCCCATGCAAGAATGGCACGAAAGCCTCCGATGACCCCGGATGATCTCCAACTGGTAGACGTTTTGACCAACTGTTTCCCGTTTTTGCGATCAAAGAAAAAAGGCATGGAACGACCAGAAGGAACAAACAAAGTTTTTTCAGATAACAGAAAATGTCCCTGTGGAGAAAGATCATTTCGGCCTGCATCGGACTCACTTATGTTATCTCTTTTCCATACGATTTTTCCTGTTCTTGGTTCAACTGCATAGAGATAAACATCTTCGTGCGGGAATATTCCTGCTCCGAAGTAGGCTATGCCATCATCAACAGTCACTCCGGTTCGAACAGGCCAGAGGGAAATTAAATCGCCACGTGCCAACAGGTAATCTTCTTCGGGCCCGCATCGTAGTTTCCAGACAAGCTTTCCCGTTTCTGCAGAAAGGCAATAGGCATATCCATCATCTGATCCAAAAAGAACCATGCCTTCAAAATAAGTTGGTGAAAGACGGACTGGGCCACCGGTGTAAAAAGTCCAGACTGTTTTTCCCGATTTTAAATCAAAGCAATAAACCTGATGATCAACACTGGAGCCAAAAAATACTTTTTTGTCTGCAATCACTGTTTGTAATGCATCATCATATTTCACGCGATCACGAAGCAGGTTCCCTTCAACAATTCGGCCACCCGCACCTGTCCATGCTGTTTTGGGAACTTCTGGTGCCTGGTAATGCCAGGCTTTTGCAAGCGGGAATTGAATTCTTTCCGTTGTTGCTCCTGTTCGGGAATTATTTTGTTTATAGGTAGGCCAGTCAGCTTGAGCGATGGAAGAGGAAAATAGAATCAAGCCAGACAAACTGAACAACAGGCCGCAACGAAATGAAAATTTCATTTAATATTCCTTTTGGGTATGGAAACCAATATGATTTTATATAACTTATCTCAAAACTCGGTTGTGTTTGTTATTGAACCTGTACACTATGTCTGCCGGTTCCACATGGGAGAGTTTTAAAAGATTATACAGCTAACTTTAATTGTGACTGGTCGAGACTGGAAATACAACCAGTTTGTATCAAACTATATTTGCCAGCATCCATTTTAGTTGAAACTGTATATTAGAGCAGTTTGCTTTTTAATATAGCCGGTCTGGCTCGTGGGAGTATGTTTTTATAGAGTAAAACACGTTCTTCACGGCCACAGAAAAGCGTAATACGCTTTTGATGAAACTATTAAGAGAGGAATGAAGTATAAATTGTTGATATGAATTGGATTGATTTGTTTCGATTTGACTGGGAATTCCGTATCTGAGAATATTTAATAGATGAAAAGCAATTCATTCATTTTTTAAACCGTAAATCATTTTTCACAGTTCAAAATTTTAAATAGCATAATAAAAAAGTAAAAAGCATAAAAATAAAAAGACTTGAAAACTTAAACCACAGGGAATTATTCATGAACAAGTTACTCTTCGCATTCTTAATTTCGCTCAGTTGTCTACTGGGCAATTCAGCTTTACTCGCGGAAGACATCTACGTAGGGGCAGCAAAAAGAATAATCACTCCTGATCCACTTCTTCCCGTTACCGGCGGGTTAGGGCCAGGTCGTCCTGCAAAAAGTAAAAAAGGAGAACTGACTGCACGAGCAATTGTTGTGAAAAAAGGAGACACTTACGTTGCTATTGTCAGTATTGATTCCATTGGCTTTCCTTCTGTTCTGGGAAACCGGATTCGTAAACAGGTCAAAAGAATTCCCGCTAAAAATATTTTGATCGGTGCAACTCATACCCATAGCGCGCCAGATTGTTATGGCTTTCCAGATGGAAGGGGAGGACACACCGGCGATTTCAAGTATATGGATTCCGTTTGTAATAAAGCAGCAGAAGCCATCAATGAAGCGAT
>JAJRVU010000399.1 GCA_024277145.1 Planctomycetota bacterium | reverse complement strand
GAACAACCACGGTCATTGCTTAGCCTGATACCTGCATTAAAAATGGTTCCGCTGGAGGAATCTGAAGTCTGTTGTGGTGCAGCAGGAAGCTATAATCTAACCCAGGGAGAAATGGCTGATCAACTTGGACAGCGCAAATTGAATCATATCAAGGAAAGCGGTGCAGAAATTGTAGCTGTTGGAAATGCGGGTTGTTCATTACAAATTCAAAGCTTCATTAAAAAAGAAAAACTGAATATTCCTGTTGTCCATCCTGTTCAATTGCTAGACCTCAGTTATCGGTCACTCACCCTGAAAGATATTTAAATACGTATTTCCAGAAATGATTATCATTAACCTTCCCTTAAATCATCCATCACCCATTTTTTTATAAGATAAATCCATGCCTGAAAACACCCCTGAAATCCATGCCGTTGTTTTTGATCTTGATGGTCTCATGTTTAATACGGAAGCTGTTTTTGATCGCTCTGGCCGTGAATTGCTCAGGCGGCGCGGGAAAGAAATGACGCAAGAACTTCTTCTCAAAATGATGGGACGTAGACCTGATGAAGCGTTTACTGCCATGATAGAAATGATGGAACTGACCGAATCTATTGAAGAATTGAAAATCGAATCGAAATCAATTTTTGCAGAAATTGTAACGGACATGCTGACTCCGATGCCCGGTCTGTTTGAACTTCTTGATCACATTGAATCACACGATATCCCCAAAGCGGTAGCCACTTCTTCACCGCGTCCTTACCTTGAAGATATTCTTGGAAGATTTGAATTACTATCCCGATTTCCAATGAGCCTGACAGCTGAGGATGTTACTCAAGGAAAACCTCATCCCGAAATTTATATAAAATCTGCTGAGAAACTGGGAATTCAAACCGAAAACATGCTTGTCCTGGAAGATAGTGAAGCAGGAACAAATTCAGCTGCAGCAGCCGGGGCATTTATCATTTCCATCCCACATGAATACAGCAAAACGCACGATTTCAGTAATTCAAAGCACGTTGCAGGAGCATTGAATGATTCCTTCATTCTCGATTTAATCACTCCATGATCCGCATCAGGTCCAGTTTTTCTTAATGGTTTTAGTGTCATATTTAATGTAACCAGACCTGCTATATCCAGCATATTTTCACTTCTCAACATTTTTGTTATTTCTGTTTAACCGACAAAACTGTTTTGATTATGGAATCAGGAAGTTCTCATTCCATTAAAGTAGATTCCTCTCATATCAATTTGTACGACGAAAGTTCCATTCCAGATAACGGCGACAATATTCATATACAACGATATTGTTTGTCCGAATGATTGTTATATTGGAATTGACTTCATGCGAATTTTATATGGTGCATTTGCGCAAGGGCAGGGGCATTTCTCCAAAGCTGCTGTCCTGATTCCTCTCCTTGAAGCGCGAGGGCACCAAGTTCGGCTCATCAGTTCCGGAGGAAAAGAACCACCCAGCGGCTATTCTTTTCGTTGGCATCGTCATTTCCCTGCGTTGTCTTACGTTATTTCCAAAGGCAAAACAGATTACAAAAAAACCGTTGCGAAATGGGCAAAAGAAGTTCCCACCGTTTTCAAACATCTCTGGAAACTGAGAAGGCTTGTCAAAGAATATGAGCCCGATTTAATCATCAGTGATTTTGAGCCGCTAACTGCCAGCCCTTTTCTTGAGCCTTCCTGTGAAGTGATAGCGATCAGTCGGCAGGTTGCACTTTTTGATCGAGCGATCCCACTTCCTGATGGAATGAACTGGGACCGAAAATTGGCCAGAACTGTTATACGATTATTCACAGCAGGAGCAGATCGTCTTTTTGGATACCACTACGAACCCTTATCGTTCCGCTCCGTTCCCCCAATCATTCGCACTGAGCTACAAGAACTCACGCCAACATTGGATGGACCGTACTTTGTCTATAATCACTATCACACAGAAGACTCAGGTAAAGCAGAACACCTGATACAATGGGCAAAAAAACAAAATCAGGAAGTGATTGCTTACGGCTTTCCAGAAATTAAACGGGGTAAAAATGGACTCGTTGATTTCAGACCGGCTCATCGTGAGAAATTCTTTACCGATATGAGTCAGGCGAAAGGAGTGATCACCACAGCAGGATTGACTACTCCGCTGGAAGCTTTTCTTTTAAACAAACCTGTCGTGAGCGTTCCTATCCCCAATCAATGGGAGCAACTGGTCAATGCATTTCATCTTGATAATGCAGGGATTGCAAAATGGTCTGAAGAATGGGATTACGATCAGCTTCTTGAAAGACCCGCGCCGGAAGCGGAGCATCATTTAACAAACTGGCTTAACACAACGGCTGATGAAGTCCTTGATAAAATTCTTCATGATCAGGGAACAGACCAAAGCAAAACCCAATCTGAAAGACCGGCCAGCGCTGCTTAAAATCATTCTTTTAATCAGGCAGTCAATTTTTCAGGATTCTTGACCCATTTCAAAGTGCCGAACGGATCACGAATGTTATCCTCAAAGCGAATGCATGCGACTGTTCCCGGAGTAAACCGGTAAGATCCTCCTCCAACCAACCGGGAAGTACAACTGCTCATATCGGGTTCATGTCCGACAATGGCAATAGTCGATTGGAAAGATTCATTCAGGCAGGAAAGCAATTTATCAAATTGCAAACCGAATCCAATCCAGGGGCAAACCTGATCTTCACCAAAATTCAGTTCCGCAGATTCTGATAGAATTTCTGCTGTCTGTTGTGCACGAAGCAGGGGACTAGATAGAATTTTTTCAGGCTTGGCATCATTCTCAATTAACCAGTCAGCCATCATCTGGAATTGGTCCCGACCCGCTCTGGTTAGTTGGCGGTTTCGATCACTACCTGAAATACTGGACGATTCTGCAATGCCATGACGAATCAAAAGAAGAGTAATCATAAGAACTATCAGCTATATAAATAAACAGGAATTAAGAAAACATGGTCACTCGAACCAAGATGATTACGGGAAAATTTCTACATCAATATTGTTCATCATACAATAATATTGTTAGAGTGCAATTCCAAACGTTTTGTAAAAATACCTTAAAGTACGCTGGGCAACTGTCAATTTCTTACTTCTGATTCTTGCCTGTCCCGTGCTCCCAACAAGAAGCTTCTCATTTCGCTCATCCAGTCGTATTCTGGCAAGATATTTGTCTGTTTTCTCCGTTTTACTCATGACAAAATTCGATTTAGAATTTTCAAAATCAGGCTGTTCTTCATCATTTTCTGATGCAATGGCTTCAATTGTACCTGTAAATAAAACTCCGGGATGTGACTTGAATTTCAAGGCTACAGAATCGCCAACGTGCACAAATTCCAGTTCATCCTGAGTTACCACCATTCCCGCATATTGAGCAGGGCTGGAATCAATCATGCAGAATTCTGTGCCGGTCTGTGCAAAACATCCAATATTTTTTTTATTCAATAACGTTCCTGACCAACCCGAAAGAGAATCTTTATTTCCATTTTTAAGATCTTTTTCTTTTCCAGATAGTACCACACCAGAAATGGATGCAGTCAGGGTAAGATATTCACTTTTCTTCTTCATTAATGTAATCTGTTGTTCTGACTTTTTCAGGAGCATTTCATACTGTTTTAAATCTTTTTGAACTTCAGGCTTATGATATCTCATTTGTTTAAGATTATGAATTTGGACAAGATACCGATCCCTGTTTTCTTCTAATTCAGTCAGGCTGAATTCCATATCCAGATTAGAAAATTCAGCCAGGGGGGTCCCCTCTTTTATAACATCCCCCGGCTGAACATGAATTTTTGTCAACTGTCCCGGAACTTTAATATAAACTGTAGAAGAATTTCCGGGCGCAACTTCAACAGGTGTAACCACATCATAATTAAATGGAATTCCAACGACGCAACACAAAATCATTGCGGTTGCAATCGTTGTTACTGTAAATCGTGGTCCATTCATCATGCTTCTCGTTTCGCTGTTTTTTAAAAATGTAATGAATTTTATAACTGGAAGAACTAACAACCCAAACAGAGAATACGCTGCATACATATATCCGATCACTTGAAGTTCATATGGCTCTAATATTCGTACGAGTAACCAGGATATCGAAATGGCAATCATCCATTTGTATAAACCGGATGCAGCACTATAAACCAGAAACAGCCTGCGATGTCTTTGAGGAAGAAACCTGTTTTCAGGCTGGCTAATACCAAAAAGCATGCTGGATAAACGTTGTTTCAAATATTGATTAGCCTGCTGTCGAAGATTAGGAATTTCATAGTAATCAGAAAGAATATAATATCCGTCATACCTCATCAGTGGATTGGCATTAAAAAATATTGTAGTCACTGAACAAACCATGATCATTCTCAAACAAAGCTCATTTAAGAAACCAGGGCCACTGAACCACCAGAGAAATACTGAAATAGATGCCAGGACCAATTCGACATACATCCCCGCAACCATGATCATAATTCGCTTCCACTTCTGGGGAAGCATCCATGAATCGGAAACATTCACATACAGGCAGGGGGTCATACAAAGAAACATGACTCCCATTTCATGTGTTTCACCACCGAAATGCTTGCATGTCAATCCATGACCGAATTCATGTAGTACCTTTGCAATGGATAATGCCAGCATCATCCAGAGTGCATTTTTCGCCGCAAATAAATCATAAAACGTTGGAATTTTTGAAATCAATTCATCATTTTGAACGATCACAAGTCCTAACGCTGAGATCATTAACAACAGGCACGCAATGACACACGCTGGTGTGTACATGAACTTGATGAGTGGATAAATGATCTTAAATAGCCATTCCGGGTCAAATCCTTTTACCCTGATGGACATAAACCCGGAAAATTTCCTGAGGATCTTTCCCTTCTGGCTCTCTTTTTCTTTTTGATAAAGCCTACTTCCCTGGCCGGGGATATCAGAAATTAAGAGACCGCTACCGACCAGATTATTCAGGAAGTAAGATAATTCTTCGCGAGTCAGATCCCGATTGGGAAACTCCAATTGAAATTTGTTGTAAATATCATCAAGAGAATTCTTATTATCAAGAATTGAAAGGATAAAGAACTCATGTGATTCAAATCGATAATATTTCAAACCAATGGGATCTTTAATCACCCAGGTTAACTCGTCCTGAAATTTCTGTTCGCGGATAACAAGGTCTGTGCGCAATCGATGAGGCACAGCTGTGTTTTGATTTTGACCTTGATTTCCCATGATGATTACAACTTGACGACTTAAAGTTTTTCTTGTGTTTAATAAATTGAATAAGGATTAGATTCAACAGACAGAGTTATGATTTCTTTTAATAAAGTATTCTTGCAGCAGGGTTTTGCGTAATGGGTAATACCTTCTGATCATTTTCTGAATGATTTAACTGAATTCTCATATCTGCAGACATACCAGGAATGATAAGCCATTCACCGTTTTCTTTCCTGTTAACCATTTCTGCCTTGACAAGAATTTTTTCACCTGCTTCAACCATCATGTTGACTTGAATAATTTTTCCTGAAAATGTCACTGTCCTGTTTCGAGCCATTTTAATTTCAATTTTCACTTCCCGGTTAATTACTTCCTGAATATCGTTCCTGGATAGATCGATATATCCTTCAACATGCATTATTTCTAAATTGACAATCCTGAAGACAGCTTCACCCTGTGTTACCCATTCTCCCACAGATTTATTTTTTTTCACAATCATTCCGTTGATAGGTGAAGTGAGATAATGCTGATTTTGATTTGCTTTTGCAACCTGAAACTCTTTTTCACGAATTTCCTGGTCCCAACCAGCTTGTTTCTGATCAAAGATTGCTTTTTCAATTCCAATCTGTGCTTTTTTCATTTCCATTTCATATTTTTCAATCTGAATTTCTGAAATCGCCTGTGGGACAGCTTCATTCGTTTTCAAAGCTCGTTTGTATTCTGACTCTGCCACTAAAGCACTTGCTTTCGAAAAAGTCACTCCACTTGTGTCAAGTGATCGTTCCTGAGCCTGCTTCCAAGTCATTTCAGCTAATTTTGAACTGATCCTAGCTTGTGTGTCATCAATTTTCAAAACTGACTCACCCTCTGAGACTTCCGAACCTTCTTTCACAGGCATGGATTTAATAACCCCTGACATTTGAGCTGCCAACTCTACATCAGAACTTGCAATTACCCGACAATGATCCAGAAGAAGTTCATGGATAGTAGGGGAATCTGATCCTGCACCCATAGCAGTGATCATTACAAAAATACCTGAATATCTCAGTACAGTTTTCATTGTTTTATCTCTTAAATCATTTTAAAAATGGAAACGGTCCATTTTGTTACATAATGAATAATATTTTATTTTGTACAAATTCAATCACATCGTGGAACCAGACATACCCTATGGACTTTTCACCACAGTGGATTTTCCCCTGTATGGCTGCTCCTGAATAAAGAGGAGGAAGTCCCTCGCTGTTCACTTCAACTTTGACTTGAACGAAGCGATTCCCTTCTTTATCTTCATTGGCCTGATTATGAATTTCAGCCACAAAGCCTTCAAAAACTTCCCCAGGATGTGTTGCCATTGTGAATGTCACTTTAATTTTTTCATCTGTATTTTCTAAGGCTTTCTGAAGATATCCGAGGTCATCCTCTTTCATGTTCAATTCGACATTCCAGGAATTAGTTCGGTCAGCCACAGTCATCAGCCTTTGCCCTCTGGAAACTGGCCTGTTATTCAAGATTTTATTGATATCCCATGTCACAATCTGTCCGGAAATCGGACTTTTAATAACAAGAGCTTCCATTTTTCTTTCAAAAAGTGTCAACTGCTTTAACAGTGAAGATTCAGACTGTTCGAGTTGCTTAACCTGAGCATGAAGTTGATCCTGCTCTACTGGTGTACTTTTTCGATTATTAAACAGGTTGACTTTGGCAGCAGAAAGACTTCTCTGGGTCGCAATTAATTCTCCTGCTATATTTTCCTTTTGCATAACCAGTTCAGGATTTTTGAGGGTGGCCAATACCTGACCTTTTTTAACATCATCACCGTTTTGCACGAGCAGGGAGTCAATCACCCCAATATCTGATGCAAAAACTTCTCTTTGGTTAAGAGGTGCCAATGTACCGGGGCTGATCACTGTAAATTCAATCGGGTAGTAACAAAGCGTAAGAATTGCAGCGACAGTGAGAACAGTACTGACGATCCACTTTGGACATCGAGTCAATGTTTTCACTGATTGCATTTGTCCTAAAGTTTTCAGGAATGGAATCATGAATAGATTTTCATGTTCCAAAGCACGCGAAAGTGCCAGAGCAGAATGTGATTGCAATACAGTTAATCTTGATTCAATTTCCGGGTTAGAGAATTCTTTCTCTTTCCTTTCAATGATCAACGTACCTATGACTTCAGGTTGCTCTTCGGAATCTGTATTTTCAGACCTGCCATCAAATAACGGAAGAATGTGGATGGAACCTGAATCAGAATGTTCCAGATAATTCTGGACAACCTGCTTGTGATGTTCATTTATTTTTTCAAGATCACCCTGGTAATCTAACTCTTGACCCGTTTCAGATACAGTTTTACTCAGTTTAATCAACTGCCTGACTGTATTGGATCTGTGATCTAACTGGGACAAATTACTGATCGCAGAAACAGCATTCTTATTCTTGTGTTTGGTTGTAACCGTAACACGATCCGCTTGAACCAATCGTCGTAATTCATTCGCGATATCGTAAGAGGTCTCCTTAACATCCAAACTGGCATGAACTTGACGAGAGAACTCATCAGCAATTTTCCAGACTGTTTGCTTATCCTGTAAATCGCGTAATTTTCGATTTGAAAGAAAACGAGTTGCCAGGCGAGCCATTTGCTCTATGAAACGCAAATATCCTTGCTGAGTTTCTTTACTATTATTCGGCCTTTGAAAGATTTCAACCACACCGAGGCAGGATTCATTGTTTTTCAATGGGCTGAATAAAATCAGATTGTCAGTCGGATTCGAATTTTCATCCTGTATATTGCCTTTTGCGGGGGAAGACATCTGGCAGAGAGAATTTGATCTGACTTTTTGCAAAAGTTCTTCGTGATGATCCCATGAATGAAGCTTCTTCAGGATATTCTTAGTTGTATCACCAGAATGAGCTAATAAATTCAGTTTGCCATCGCTTGATGCAATCCAGACTGCACCACCTGTTGCACTCATCGCTGCAACAACTTCATCAAGGAACAACCTGAAGAACTCTTTAGGTACGAGATTTTGCTCAGACAGCTGCTCAATATTCTGAGCGCGCTCTCTAATTTGAATTAAGGTTGCCTGCAATGATTGCTTGTCAACCTGACTATGAGGGGTTTTTGTAGTCATGATGAACTGCTATGTAAAAATTAAATCCATATACTTCCTGCCCTCTGAAACTTTTCCAATCTATTGAAAAAGGCAATATCATCAAAATCCTGATTGTTGATAATATCCATCAAAGGGCATCCATGTTGTCTAAAGTAAACATAGCTTACTTTTTGCAACATGAGGGATTCATCCTAACATTCATGACAAAACTTTACGGATCATGCAGCCTGATCCGGTTATTCAGATTATACGAGTTCCGTTTTGATATCAGAATCATCTACTCCCGGAGAATCCTGATAAATCCTGTCGCGGGCAATTTTTTGAACTTCCAGTAACGATTCAACCTGGATTGGAGTCAATAGTCCGAGGCTCTCTGCAATTTCCCCAAAATGACCACCACGTTCATTCTGAATATGCAGAATGCGATGAACATCATCCACTTCCAGAACTCCCAGACGGACGGAAAGGGCACCAATAGTCGTTTTCGTCAGATCCATTTCACCTAATGGAGTTGTATCAATAGGATTCAAAGCAACACCCATAGCAAGCGCCAGATCAATTGCACTCACGTCATCAATAGAACCTTCTTCATTATTGAATTGTGAGAAACCGTCTCGGTTTTCATTTAACTGATTTAATTGTGAAAACGCATAGTCGAGCAGGGGTTCTCCATTTTCAGAACTAAAGGAATCATTTCCTGCCCCATACTGTCGATCAGTCTGAAGGAATGAATCACTCTCATCCTCTTCGAATATTTGATCGCTAACTTCATGGAAATCATTTTCCAAATCGTTTTTCAGCCCTTGTTGAACTGCCTTCAAACGAGGATCATCTTCTTCACCCTCTGCAATCCCTTCTTTCTCGTCAGATATGCCGACTGGTTTTTCTGAATTGTCATTGGAAACAGGAACTTCTTCAGCTGCTGCAGGAATATTTTCCACCATTTTGTCAATCACAGTTACATTGGTACTTTCAACGATGATTGTAATTGTTGCAGTCGAAAACCCTCCATTACCATCAGAAATTGTGTAAGTAAAACTGTCAACTCCTTCATATCGTGAGTCAGGCACATACGTAAATGTTCCATCTTCATTGAAAGTGACTTTTCCATGTTCAGGCTGTGTGAACTCTGATATTTCAAGATCGTCTCCATCCAGATCAGTGTCATTATCTAATACATTTTCGATCACAAATGTTTCATCTGCAGGATTACTGAATTCATCATCGTTAGCAACAGGACCGTCATTCACGCTTGCCACTTCCAGGCTGACAGTTGCTTCTGTAAATCCGCCATTGCCATCGGAAACAACGTATTCAAAACTGTCCTCTCCATGATAGTTTTCATCCGGCGTATAGGTAAAGCTGCCATTATCATTGAGAACCAATTGACCATGCTCTGGCTGGCTGTATTTGACAATTTCCAATTTGTCGCCATCAGCATCCGTATCATTTCCAAGAGGATTTAATATGACAGGTTGATCTTCAAGAGTGACCACTTTATCATCAATTGCAGTCGGTTCGGTGTTCAGGACATCATCACCTGTGAAAGTCACATCTGCAAATTTAAAATTCTCAACATTCCTAATGGTATCAGTACCATCAATTCCTCGAATATCTCTTACGGTATAAGAACCATCCTTATTCTGATTAATTTCGTAATCATATCGATTGCCTGAGAAGAGAACAGTATCATTACCGATTCCGCCATCTATCCAATCATTGCCAGCTCCCCCTGCGATCACATCGTCTCCGTTGACACCAAATATTCGATCATTTCCACTACCACCCTCTATTTGATCATTACCGATTCCGCCATAAACTAAATCGTTTCCTTCACCTCCATCAATGGTATTATTGCCTGTTACTCCGAATATATAGTCGTTCCCAACGCCCCCATTTAATACGTCATCACCTTCTCCGCCGACGATAGCATCATTCCCGCTACCACCATTTAATATGTCATCACCTGCTTCACCAAGGATAACATCATTCCCGCTACCACCATTTAATATGTCATCTCCATTTCCGCCAAAGATAATATCAACACCGTCGCCACCATCTAATACGTCATTACCATCTCCGCCATACAGCCAGTCGTTACCAGCACCACCAGAGATTTGGTCATTGCCGGCTAATCCATCAATTCGATCATTGCCTTCAGTACCAATGATAGTATCATCACCTTCGGCACCGTAGATTTTGAACAAATCAGCTACCCAGACCGGTCCATCTGCAAACAAATATCTCTCTACATTTTGCACAACATCAGTTCCATCTGTGCCACGGATATCTGTAATGGTTATCGTTCCATCGTCATTTCGAGTCACTTCATAGTCTGAACGATTCCCTGAATAAACAGCTGTATCAAAACCAGTCCCTCCATCCAGAATATCATCGCCCGATCCACCAGTTAATGTATCTTGACCTGAACCACCAACGAGTTTGTCGTTTTCAGTTCCACCATCCAGTTTATCGTTGCCATTGCCACCATAAAGAATGTCTTTGCCTGCAAAGCCTGAAATATTATCATTGCCAGCAAGCCCATTGATAACATTAGAATAACTATCTCCACTTAACGTATCATTCCCGTTTGTCCCGGTGATCTGAGCGAAGGGAAGGGCTTCAATCTGTTCGAATGAGAATGCATTTCGAGCATCTTCTGACATGTTATAGTATGACGAAGCGTTTGCCATCCCGCTAATCTGTTCGGCCGTCAGGAATGGAACCTCATCTGCTGTAAGATAACGGAATGATGCCTGAGAGATTGTTGGAATTGTTTCTTCCGTCAACCAGTCATCACGTTGTTCCACGGAAAGATAGGAGAGCATTGTTTCAGGCAAATCCTGAACCTGTTCTGCCGTCAACATGTCTCGCTGTTCCGGTGTAATGTAATACAGGTGTAACGTTGCCCCATCCAATGCCTGGATTTGTTCTGCATCAAACGCTGCACGAACTTCCGCAGGAATTGCATAAAAATGACCCATATTCGTGATACTGCTAATCTGTTCGGCCGTCAGGAATGGAACTTCATCTGCTGTAAGATAACGGAATTGCGATTCAGTCATATTTCGGATTTCAACAACTGCTGGATCAAGAATTTCGATTTCAACTACATCAACATCGGTTGCATAACCATCGGAGACTTGAACTTCAAATGTAACATTTGAGATATCAACCGAATCTGGCGCAACAAACGATGGGGAACTGGAATCTGCATCAATCAGATCTACTTTTGGACCAGCTGTCTGAACCCATTTATATGTAAGATCGTCGCCATCTAAATCGCTGGAAAGATTTGCATTTAAGGTGACTGTATCTCCTTCGACGACAGTCTGATCAGTACCCGCATCTGCTTCAGGATCAATATTTGTCAGTTGATCTAAAGTGACTGTTCCATCAGCAAATTCAAAGTTTTCCACGTTAAGTACGGTGTCAGTTCCGTCTCCCCCTTTAAGATGCTCTATTGTGACCGAACCATCTTTATTTTCTGTAATATCATATTCACTTCGGTTCCCGGAATAGGTTGCAAGGTCTTTACCTTCACCACCATCAATCTGGTCAGCACCTTCGCCACCAGAAATGGAATCATTCCCTCCATTCCCAATGATTGTATCATTTCCTGCACCTCCTGAAATTCGATCATTTCCAGTTCCACCGTCAACTTTATCATCTCCTGATCCAGCTTTAATCAGGTCATCCCCTGCGCCAGCCCTGATAGAATCATTTCCATCACCACCATCTATTTTGTCATTCCCAGCTTTTCCGGAAAGATAATCGTTTCCTAAACCACCAGAAAGAAGATCATCACCAGCGGAACCTTCTAATTTGTCGTTTCCATCGGTCCCTTCAAAAATATTATCATTTACAACAACTTCTGCAAGAACTTTTCCAGAAAGACCATCTTCGACAGCATCAGCCAATCCAGCACTAAACAGACCTGCATTCATAGCGAGTCTTTCTTCCAGCTGCTCATATCCAAGCGCTTTCATCACTCGTGGGCTTGCTCCTGAGGCATCCATCCCGAAAATTCGCTCAGCTGATTTTCGTGCTTTGTCGTAGGAACTTTTAATCTTATTTTTCATGGTATTTTCCAAAATTGTGAGGCCGAGCATTCGCCTGATTCTTACGCTTTTATCATCTGAAGGTAATCCGAGAATTCGGTCAGCCTTCTTTTTAAATTCGTCTTCATCGTATAAGAGATGTTTTTCGTTCATTTTTAACTCGCTGTAAATCTATGGTGTTAATCAAATGTGGTGCCAATAATATTTGTGTTGCAACACCTTCTTAGTACATGTCAATCAGCACCTTGAAGTCGTCTATCCCTGCAATCGATACAATCCTGATAATCGCTACAGCTCATTCTTATCCAAACAAGCCTATTTTTAAGTCTATTATTCATTACAACTCTAGGTTAAAAATGCCCCCCCCGACCCGTTTTTTTTAAGAAAGCAATAAACCTGAAAGAATCGATAAAATTTCAATATCTTGTTTCTTTGATTATTTTCTGAGCTATACTTTCTGAGGATGTGATTCTGATGACGGACAACCGTTTACACGTAAAGGATTTACTTCTAAAGACTTGAGGAATGAAAACCTCGTCTGAAATTCTTTATTTTGAAGGACAAGACATGGCTTTACCTGGTAAAACAGAACAATACGTTGATTTTCTTACAGAACAACTGGACCTTAAAGTTCATGAGAGACCTGAATTAGGCCATTGGTCAGGTTTGGGAACTGCAATCGGAGCGCTGTGCTTACGATTTGGCATCATGGATGTCGATCAGTTGGATCACCTGTTAGAAACACAGGAAAATGAAGGTGGGCTGTTCGGTGAAATTGGAATTCGGCTTGGATACCTGAGTGAAGAGATTGTGAATCAACTACTGGAAATCCAGGAATTAAATCGAAGAATGGAACTGACTGAAATGCTCTATCTGCAGGGAACAGTTAATCTTAAAGAATCTCTTTCTTACCTGAGCGATGGACTCGATCTGCCACAAGTAGAAAACACCTATTCCATTTAATAAACAGGCATTTAATTAGAGCGATTTTCATTTCCCTGAATCAGCTGGTCGAGTTCAAGAGGAAGTATTTGTTCAACTTCGCTATCAAGAAGATCATTCTGAAATACAGGAACTGGTCTTAATTGAGGACCACTAAAAACTTGATCAACCTGGACTCCCTGCATCGGTTGTTCAATTGAAAATCCTGATTGATACAGGTTATTTCCAGTCGCAAATGCCCATCTGGACAGAGCTTGATTATAATTTGCAATCGCTTTTTTCTCATCTCGCATTGCATTCAAGTGAGTTAATTGAGATCTAAGATAGAGGTCCAGATTCGCTTGCCCCTTTTTATAGAGTTCTTCATGTGCTTTTAGCTGTTGCAAGGCTGCATTTTTTCTTTTTGCCTGAAATTGCAGAACATCTTTTGTGGAATAAATTGCCTGGTAAGCTTCATGCAATTCCATCCTGATATCATGCTTTAATTTTCTTAGCTGTGCTTTTTCACGCAATAATTTTCTTTGCGCTTGATAAGTACGAGCCTTTTCTGCTCTTTGACCAAGTCTTCTTTCATAACGAAATCCTAAAGACCAGTCTGTATACTGGTTATCAGAAAGGGTACTGGTCGATTTATCATAGCTGTCAGCCAATCCATTGATGGTATAACCGGCAAAGGCGTTAAGATCATGCTGTAAACCATTTGCTTCCCGGTCCAGAGAAAGCTTGGCAGCATAAATAGAGGATCGTTGAGCTTCCAACTCCGGGCGTTGCTGAATGGCAGATAAAATTCCAGTTTCCCATACAGGTAAGTTGTTAAAATCCAATGGATCAGTCGTCGGAACAATTCTTCTACCATCTTCAGGTCGAATCCCGATAAGTCTTCTTAAATTTCGTTCGGAATCAGACAACGACTGGCGAGCCAGGGAAAGTTCTGCATTTAAAGATTGGTATTGTTCACGAGCCTGTGACACTTCTGAGATGGAATTCAAACCATTCGCAAGTTTGCTTTCTTCCACTTTTAACGTTTTTCCTGATTCATCCACTCCAACCTGCCGGGAAATCAGATTTGTTTCTGCTGCGATGATATCCCAGTAAGCAACTTCGACATCTCGAATGGTTTGACTCACTGTTTGCTGAAATTCATGACGTGAAACATAATAACCGGCATTGGCAATTTCAATTCCGAGTCGATTCACATACCGCCCTCGGCCTTTAAAAATAGGTTGTTCAAGTTGAAAATTCAGCCTGCTATCCCAACTCGGATTCACTAACAGGAAGTTTCCTGTTGGGTTTGTCAGATTATAATTTGAGCCATAATACAGGGATGTTTTGGTCCCTGTTTGCATTTTTTTTGTAATCCTCAACTGTTCAGTTAACCCTGGAGGAGCACCAAATAAATCTGTTTGAACTGCGGGAATTCCAACTCCTGAACCACTTGAGGCATTAGCAATCTGTTGATCGGTTCTCTGCCAATGGCCACCCAAATTCAAATTCGGGTCAAAATCAGAATATTCAACGGCAATTTCTGACCGTTTTTCGTCAGGAAGAAACCTGAGCACTGCAATATCTTTGTTATTGTCCAGAGCCATTATCACGGCATCCTGAAGCGTCAGGTACCATTTTTCCTTTTTCAGGATGTCCTGGGCTTTGGAAGCCGGGGGAAATTCATAATTATCATCAATCGAATCGTTATAAACCGGCTCTTCATAACCAACTGTGGTATGTGTGGGAGTGGAAGTGAGAACTTCAGATGAAATGATTTCCTGTTGAGAATTGCGCGCAGTTCGGCATCCACCCATTATCAATAATGAAAGTGAGAAGAGGACCATCCATGTTCTCAAACTTGTATTACTCACTCAATACCTTAGACTTAAGTTCTTTCATTCCATGAAAACACAATATTAGAATCAGGCACTCCTTTAAGGGTTATCCCTGTATCTATTTCATCGACTAGGAACCGTTTGATTTGGAATTAAAGCATCTTTTGAGTATTATTTGAACGACTTATTGACATGATGATTCACTTCAGGCCGATTATAATTGATTTTTCTGATATGACTTTTGAATGAATTAAAACAGTTGAATCTCAATTTGAAGTCACTCTAAACTGACTAACCCCTATGAATTGATTAACCAGACTTTTGAAAGAACAACAACGTGACGCAGGAATTGGTTTTATTGGGTACGGGAACAAGTGTTGGAATCCCCATTGTCGGATGCAGATGCAACATCTGTACTTCAGATAACCCGAAAAATAATCGAACTCGATCAGGGGTGTATATCACAACCCCTAACGGCAACTTCCTAATTGACACTTCGCCCGAATTAAGAATTCAATTAATTCGCGAGAATGTTGAAAAAGTTCATGCAGCCATATTCACTCACGCACACGCTGATCACATTTTCGGACTGGATGACTTACGCATTTTTGGATTCAGGTTGAATCAGGAGATCGAATTATTCTGCGAACCGAATGTCGAACAGCAACTACGAGAATCATTTTCTTATGCGTTTGTTGACCCTGCCACCTTGAGTCATCATTTTGCAATTCCAAGACTATCATTTGAATCCATTTCCACCGAACCGTTTGAAGTGTTAGGTCAGGAAATTATTCCAATTCGATTGTTTCATGGGAAGCTCCCTGTACTTGGTTTTCGGATTAACAATGTAGCTTTTTGTACGGATGTCAGTTTTATTCCTGACGAAAGCTGGCCTTTGCTTGAAGGGCTTGATATTTTAATTCTGGATGCACTCAGAAATCATCCACACCCTACACATTTCAGTGTTAAACAAGCTTTGGAAGTTGTTGATAAAGTCCAACCCAAAAAAGCCTACTTCACTCATATTTCACACTCGCTTGAACATGAAGAAACCAATGCGACTCTTCCTGAACATGTCAATCTTGCTTATGACGGATTAAGAATTCCATATTAGACAATGCCTATATTTGATAATGCATAGAAACGCATTAAAAAAACAGACATCAGTGAAACACCAATGCCTGTTTAGAGTGTGAATTTCAATTGATACTATTTATTTTTCTGATCTTCTATCTCCCGGAATTTCTTCCAGGTAATCACTTCGACACCCATTTCTTCCACTTCTTTAATCACACTGGGATCCATGAACACCAGCCGATCAGAATTTCGTAAACCTACGCTACCTGTAATGCCACTCAGTTCAGGATTCTGTATTCCACAATGAATAATAATTTCCGTCACGCCGGGCTTTAAATCTCTGATAGTATCCAGATACATTTTTTTTCGTTTTTCATATGCGCCACCCTCATAAAATTGATAAACCATATCGAGCACAGGAAGCTTATTTCTCTGTAGAGCTTCAAGAATTTTTTTCCCGTTTTTATAAACAGCAGGGAAACCGATTTTGATCCGAGGCAGATCATATGGTTTAAAGAACATGATAGGCAGATCATATTCGATCCCTAAATTCACATAAATTTGCAAGATATCTTCGCGGCAAAATGAAGAACCCATATGAGTATCCAGATGACTTAATACCACGCCGAACTTTTTCGCTCGATCAATCTGAGCTTTTAATTCAATTTTCACTTCATTCGCTTTTGCATGGGCAGCAACCTGCTTGACGTTATCCCAAAGGTATCCATCTTCATCAACCAAGCTGGGAACTTTTGAAGGATCACTAACAGGTTTCCATCGATAATTGGGAAATTCAGAATTCAAGGTGAGATGAATCCCATAATCTTTGTCCGGGTTCTTCTTAGCGTATTTTGCAAATTCAGGAAACCAGGGGCAGGGGACCATGATACTGCAAGAAGAAACAATCCCGTTTTCCATGGCATCAATTGTTCCCAAATTCACGGAGTGAGACATGCCTGCATCATCGGAATGAATAATGACATACCGTTTTTTGATTTCTTCACCGAAACTTGAATCCGGCAACAAAAGGATCATTACCAATAAAAGTGAAACTGTTTTTAGAATTGTTGTTTTCATATGTTTCTTAAGTCCAATACATTAAAATTACGTTGTTAAATATTTGAAACCATTTACAATCAAAACGGTTTATTGATTCATTCATGCTGCTTGCATACAGGTCGCACAGCTATAATATCAATACCTGCAGAAACCCGTGAAAGTTTCACCCATTCTTTCAAAATAAGTAACCAGAATCCACTGAAAATCAATTTTTCAAGCATATTATTTAAAGACATTAACATCCTGATTCGCCATTCATAATCTTTTAATTAAGTACACTATATGACATCATCTCAACTGATTATTGGCTTAGGCACAGTCGTTGTGGACCATCAGGTCATTGTACAGAAACACCCTGAAGTTAATGAAAAAACGACGATCCTTTCAGATCGATATCAGATTGGTGGCCCCGTTCCAACCGCTTTGGCTGTTTTATCGAGTTTTCAACATAAAACCCATTTTATTGGCGACTGGGGAAAAGATCATTTTGGTGAAATGATTCAAAATAATTTCAATCAGGTGGGAATTCAATACTTACCAGAATGCGCAAGCAAGGATACCCGGACGGGGTTTGCTCATGTCTGGATTGAAAAATCAACGGGAAGCAGGACCATTTCCTGTAAAAGACCTGACAAAGAATTTGAATTAACAACTCAGGATCGAAAAATTCTTTCAAAGGCTACCGTTCTTCATCTGGATGGCTGGCCGGAACAAGCTTCACTGGAAGCTGCAAAGATTGTCAAGAATAATGGTGGACTGATTGTTCTGGATACCGGCTCATTAAAACCAGCAACAAGATCACTCCTTCCTTTGGTTGATATTCTAAATTGCCCTCAACATTTTCCAGAACAACTATTTGGAGAACCTGATCCGTTAAAAGCAGGGCATGAACTCTTAAAAAATAGGCATCAAATCATAACGATTACACAAGGAAAAAACGGCGCTCATCTTTTCACTCCGGATTCCTATCAATTTATTCCGTCGATTCAAGTTTCTGCAGTTGATACCACCGGGGCTGGGGACGTTTTCTGCGGCGGTTTAATTCATGCGATACTGAATAAGCAATCACCAGAAAAAGCAGTTCATTTTGCATCTATAACTGCAGCTTTGAAATGTAAGAAAATGGGAAACAGGGAAGCAATCCCTTCAATGGATGAAATTAAGAAACACATCAATTAATTATCACTTGTCGTACAAATTGACTCAAATTTAAAAGGTCTCACGCAGAGATCGCAGTGATGATTTCTTTATCTTATTTAAAACATCTGTGATCATTTATGTGAATCTGTGATTCCCTGTTTTCCAAATTAAATGAGAAACAATCGGAACTGCTCAATAAAAAAGGCCAGCAACCACAATAAACGGGTTGCTGACCATATCGTTATCGAAGGATCTTAACCTTAAGCATTATTTTTTTTATCAATTCCTTAACAGCCTCTTCTGAAACTTCAGTCCCAGATATTCTGCCCAGTCAAGAAAGGAAGAAGATGATCCTTACGAGTGGTGACTGCCAGTTGACAGTCCGTCAACTGCCTTCAGGCGAAACCACCTCTCTGGCATCTTTTACTACAGTCGTAATCCACGCGTACACCTCCTTTCTCAATACAAACATCATTTTAACTCAAAAAACCCCCGAACAATTCCGGCCTAATTTTTCTTCGATCAAGCAATCAGAAGAATAAGATTTCATTCGTTAAATTGATATTTTTACAACCTGAATCGGGCTGAATGCCAGTCCAACCTCAAAACAGGCATATCATTTCTCGCGTTACGTTAACACGAACAACAAATTAATCATTACAAAAAATTTTGATGTGACAAGATCAATTTTAGAATTTTTTTGAGATAATTGACGTAAGAAAGCACTTTTCCAGGCTGTATTTTCACTGAAAAACGGTCAGGATTACCAAGCGATTAATATTGTGCAGTCGATTTACGCTGATGCAAATAACTTATCGTAGTACTGCATCCAGTTTTTCTGAGCAGATTTTAATAACCTGTTTTTGTGCTTCGTCAACTTCCTCACCTGTTAATGTTCGATCAGAAGATCGATAGCTGACTGAAATGACATACGATTTTTTCCCTGACTCAATTTGCTTGCCTCGATATTGATCGGTAAACGAAACAGCGTCGAGTAATGGACCAGCAGAATCCCTGACTGCCTGTTCCAATTTTTCCCATGTCACAGATTCATCCAACAGGAAGTTAAGATCTCTTGCAATCGCTGGATAGCTATCCAGTTCCTGAAATGCAGGGGTTAAATCTGCAAGTGCAACGAGCATATTAAAATCGACTTCTGCAACAATGGCAGAATCTCTTAAATCAAGATTATCAGAAACAGATCGGTCGATTTCACCAACCCATCCCCAGGATTTTCCATTCAAATAAATTTCAGCTCCACGTCCTTCAGTAAATTGAGATATCTTGGAAGGCTTTGCGGTAATTGTTGCTGCGTGATTAAAATAAACTGCAAGCGATTCAAGAATCCCTTTTAAATCGGCGAATGAATTCCCGCCAACAAATGAGAGCATTGTTGGTTCAACTTCATCCTCAGATTCCCCCGGCATCGCTTTCAAATAGACTTTTGCAATTTCAAACAATCGTGCATGAAATGTGCCTTGTTTTTCATTCTCCCTTTTGATTCTTAATAAACTGGGAACCAGGCTTTGCCTTAACAGGTTTTCATGCCTTCTTGAAGAATGATCAACATAAAGAGCAGGCTGATCACCATGAGGTTGGAAAAGAACTCGGGAATCTTCACTTTCAAAAGTAAGCGATATTGTTTCGTAGAATCCAATACCTGTCAGGTACGATCTGACCTTATCTGCAACACGATCAACACGCGTTTTATGACTTAAAGACATCGGAACAAAAGCATCTTCCGGAATTTTTTCATATCCATATATCCGGGCAATTTCTTCAATCAAATCAACTTCGCGGGTTAAATCTCTTCGCCAGGAGGGTGGAATGAATTCAGAAGATTTTTTCTTACTTTTTCCTACCTGTTCCAAGCCAAGTTCCTTCAGAATTTTCACAGAACTTTCCGCAGGGACATGGATCCCTAACAGACGATCTACCTGTTCAAATCGGATGGGAACCGCATCTGCTTTGGGATGCTCTTTTTCTCCTGCAATGATTGGCTCATCCAATAATTCACCACCTGCCAATTGAAGAATTAATTCACAGCATCTCCTGCTTGCCCAGTCCATCTGTGTTCGGTCCATTCCTCTTTCAAATCGGAAAGAGGAATCACTGTGAAGAGAAAGTTTTCTTGCGGTATTGCGAACAGAAATGGGAGCAAAGTCAGCAGTCTCAATCAGGATATTGACCGTGGAATCTGAAATTTCCGTATCAAGCCCACCCATCACGCCAGCAACAGCAACGGGGGAGGAGGCATCTGCTATGACGCACATCCCCTCAGCCAGTTCGTATTCCTTCTGGTTGATTGCATTGATCTTCTCTCCCGACTTCGCTTTCCTGACAATAATTTTATTGCCATCAAGTTTGTCAAAGTCAAAAGTATGTAAAGGTTGACCACATTCCATCAGTACATAATTGGTAATATCAACGACATTATTAACCGACGCAATTCCAAGAGTTTTTAAACGGTCCTGCAACCATTCAGGACTTGGACCAATTTTCACCCCTTGAATGACTCTTGCAATATAAACAGGGCAAAGGTCTTCACATTCTATTTTCACAGAAGTGACTGAAGATGTTTTCGCTGGAATGGTTTTTGGTTCCGTCTCAGGAATGGATATATTTTTGTCGTACAGTACGCCAATCTCACGAGCGACACCGATATGCCCAAGACAATCCGGACGGTTGCTCGTCACTTCCAAATCAATTCCGGTATCATGATTAAACTTTTCGACACCCTCAAGATTCAACCCGGACATCGTCAGACGATACGTTAATTCATCCAGATCCATGTCCAGTTCGACATATTCTTTCAACCATTCCCAACTGACTATCATATTTTCAACCGTCTATTATTTCTTAAAACCT
>JAJRVU010000398.1 GCA_024277145.1 Planctomycetota bacterium | reverse complement strand
TGGAAAAGAGGAGACCTTGACTGGGTTCGGGCTGTTGCTGAAAAGGCACGTCAGGCTGCTGCAAATCCTAATTCGCCTGAACCTGCCGAAAAATAAGAATTATTGAAAATTCAACTCATATTAATAAACAAATACTATTGCTATAAAAACATATTTCTTACGGTGAATTAATGAATACAAAAGAAATTCATGGACTCCTTTTAAATCAATTTGATGATAAACGGATACTTGAACTTAATACTGAAGCAACTGATCCCTGGATTGAAGTTTCAGCTGATTCCATTCTTGAAGTGGCCCGGTTTGTCAAAACTGATGAACGTTTGCAGTTTGATCATTTGAATGATTTATGTGGCGTTGATTATCTGGAACTGGACCCGAAGAAAGCGAAAAAATTTGACCACGACCCTCACCTGGAAGTGGTCTATCACCTTTATAGTTATTCTTTAAAACATTATCTCGTTTTGAAAGTGAAACTTCCTCGCTGGAAAAATGATGAAGAAGGAAAGCTTCCTGAAGTTGATTCTGTTTCTTCTATTTGGGCAATCGCAGATTGGCATGAACGAGAAACTTATGACCTCATGGGAATTCATTTCTCAAATCATCCAAACTTACGGCGAATTCTTTGTCCTGAAGATTGGGTTGGTCATGGCTTGAGAAAAGATTATTCCTTCCCGGATGAATACCACGGAATCCGAGGGTGTTAATTCCCTGTAAGTTTTTATTGCGACTTCACCAGACAGAATACCAATTTATTTGGTTCATAAATAAAAGTTGAGATTGAGTTATGAGTACACAAATTGAAGATCCTCGCATTATTGAGTTTGACGTTCGTACAGATGAAATGCTCATTAATATGGGCCCACAGCATCCAAGTACACATGGTGTTCTGAGATTGTTGTTAAGAACCGATGGCGAAATTGTGAATGAGGTGACTCCTCATATTGGTTACTTGCATCGCTGTGCTGAAAAAATTGGAGAAAATTTATCTGCACCGCAGTGGGTTCCTTACACGGATCGAATGGATTATCTCGCTGCCATGAACATGAACCTTGGCTGGGCATTGGCTGTGGAAAAACTTCTGAAAATGGAAGTTCCGGAAAAAGCAATGACCGTCCGCGTGATCATTGGCGAGTTAGGCCGTATTGCAAGCCATCTGGTCGGAATGGGTGCTTATGGTCTGGACCTTGGAAGTTTTAGTCCTTTCCTCTATGCATTTCGTGAACGGGAAATCATTCTTGATTTGTTTGAAGAAGTTTGTGGTGCTCGCTTAACCTACAGTTATTTTACTATTGGTGGGGCTACTCATGATCTTCCTGATAAAATTCAAATTCCCCCCGGGTTGGCTTCATTGACTGGTCGTAAGCCAGACACTGTTATGAGCTGGATGGATACTGTTATTGTGTTCCTTGATTGGTTGGAAGAACGGATTAAGGAATACCATATTCTTTTGACGCGGAACTCCATCTTTATCAAACGGACAGCTGCTTTAGGAGTGCTGTCACGAGAGATGGCTATTGATTCAGGTTGTACTGGTCCAGTATTACGAGGCAGTGGAGTTGATCACGATTTAAGGCGTGATGGCGAATCAATTTATACCCGAATGTATGAAGGTTATGAATTTGATATTCCAGTCGCCCCCTTTGCTGATGCTCCTTCGGAAGTGGTTTTGGGAGATAACTGGTGCAGATTTTATGTCCGAATGCTTGAAGTTGTTCAGGCAATTCGTCTGGTTCGACAAGGAATTGAAAAATACCCAACAGCAGAAGGAACGCATCGTGTTCCTCATAAATTGACTGCAAAACTTCCTGTTGATGAATGTTATCTGGAAACAGAAGCTCCTCGCGGACAAATGGGTTTTTATGTGGTCGGAACCGGTAATGCAGAACCATTGAGAGTGCGAGCGAAAAGTTCCTGTTTCTGTAATCTTTCTATCACTGGCCCGTTATCTGTCGGATGCATGATCGCTGATATTCCTGCGATTGTAGGATCACTTGATATTGTGATGGGTGAAATTGACAGATAGTAAGTGTCAATTACCAAATGGCACGTTCGTTCGCGTGCAAGTCAAAATGGGCTAAGGGACATTTATCAGTAGTCAGAGTAGTAGGGTCTGCTATGCAGACCAGAATTGTTATAACGCTATCTTTCTTGATGGTCTGCACAGCAGACCCTACAAAAATTGGTTTTCATCTAAAGATTATTTTTGTATTGACTGTCTGTTTAAAATGAATTCGTGTTTATCCGAGTCCATCTATGGTTCCTGATTGAATAATCAGAGAAAAATGCTTCTCGATAGTCTATGTTTGAACCATTCCTGAAAGCCATGCAGCCAAGGTTCCGCTTCCTATGACAGGTATCCATGCAGCAAGATCATGCGGGATAATATTAGCACTTCCGAGAAGTGAGAAGAATTGGCTGAAGCCCATTATTACTCCAAGGGCCAACGTACAGATAGCCATGTTCCCAACCAGTCCTCGGCTTTCTTTACGCAGGATTAACGGAATGGCTATGAAAATGGAAATGACAGTCATTAACGGTTTTGTCAGTCGAGAATGCAAATACATGATTTGTTTATTTTTAAAGACAACCGCAAAGGATTCATTGTTGATATGTTTAATTAAATCCATTGTGGAACTATAGCGGTACCGGTTAGATCTGTTCTGCAGTTCAAAGAATCCGACATCGGAATTAATAAAAATTTCCGTTCCATTATTCACAGGATGAACAATTTTTTTCCCCTGGGCAGTTAATGGGATATCTTTGTAACTGGTATTTGGTTTTTTAAGAAGCCAGCCTGCAGACCTTGAATTCGTCTGTTTGTAAAAGAATGCTTTATTAGCTTTCAGGCTAAAAAGAACAGTGGAAATAGTTGGATCGGGAAAAACAAATTCAGCATGATCCATACAATGTTCTTTTTTATTTAAGCTGGTCCCTGCGATATAGATTTCCGTTTTGTAATCGTAGACCGGTTCAGATTTTTTCTCCTTCTTATTGTCTGATTTTCCCCTCGACTGTTCCAACTTTTCTGAAAGTTGCGGAATGACCAGTTCCTGGTTTAGTATGATCAAAGTATTAATCAACATAACACCAACGACTGTCGGTAAAAGTAATCTATATACAGGTGTACCTGCGGCAAGGATAGGTTGAATTTCACTGTTTTTATGAAGGAGAGCAAATACAACCATCACAGCAACAACTGCAATAATGCCTCCCGTCATATCAAAGAACATGCTTGACTGAACTGTATAATAAGCAGCCATGATCATAAGCGTTTCAGAGGTACTATCCGTCCCTTGCTGAAAATCATCCACATTGGAAAATCCATCAATCACCATAAAAAGACCAAAGGTGCTTATCATCATCACAAAAAAAACGTGGATGTATTGCCTGATTATGTAACGGTCAAATGTTTTCATTAAGGTCAATGTCAGATATGAGTGATAGGTCTGTCCTAAGTGCCTGATATTCAAAGAAAAGACGTAAGTCTTTTATATCAAGAATAAAGGTTACCTCGGGAACAAGATGTTAGAAGGGCGAATTACATACTAATCTCCGGGATAGGTCAATAGGAGCTTAGTCTTCCGGATGTATACATGTGTCAACTTTCGAGTGGTTTTATTACGCAAAAATTCTAAAAACTATTGAGATATTTAGTTATATATATATGTTGACTTGCTGTAAATAGTAGCAGTGCAGAAATGATGTAATGTCTGAGTATATAATGTGTTATGGCTATGGATAAAGTGAAAATGGAGCTGTTGAAGGGGAAAAGTTGAGTTGAGAATGGATATTTCCACATTTAGTAATGTGTTTCTGAATCGCTCATGAGTAGACTATGTCAGCAGGATCCCAGGGAGCCATGTGAAGTGAATAGTTTCATAATGCCTCAATACCACAGCTTAAGTTACTGGTTTGAACCTGCAAAATTATTAACTATCAACAATTCTTTTAATACTCAAAATTGAGGAAATCGTCTATTAGCGAAAATATCGTCCAGAATAATACAAAAAACCATTTGCCAGTATAAACAATGAGAATGACGCTCTTTCGAAACTGGTGAAACTACAATAAGGAACTGAGATGGCCCGCAAAGATTCATTATTGACCTTACACGAACGACTTAAAACGAAACGCGATGATCTGCGTAGCAAGATGTCAGGTGACGCAAAATTTCAAAATCATCTTCCGTCAGGAGTTGGTGATACGGTAGACACTGCAATAGCAGGTGAACACCGAGAGATGAATTCCAAACTGAAAGCGTTTGAGAGTCGGGAGTTATTCCAAATCGAGAAATCACTTATGAAAATGAGGGATGGACGATACGGTGTTTGTGACAATTGTGACAAAAATATTCCGATCGCTCGTTTGCGAGCTCTGCCTTACTCTCATCTTTGTATTAACTGTCAAAGGGAAATGGAAGCAAACGGTTATACTGATGAAGATGATTTTGCAGACTGGGAAAACGCTTGTGATATGGAAAGCCGAATCACTGAAAGCGATATAGTTTTGAAGGATCTTGATCAGGGGTGATTCCGGGCAATCCTTTACTATCGAGTCTGTCGATCTATAATACTCAAGGGTAAGTTTAAATTGAAATTATTTGGCTCAGTTGTATCTGTTTAAAACATTATAAATAGATTTTTACGAGGCCTTTCAAAATATCCAGTTTCAATGAATCCAGAAGTCTCTGGAAACTGAAATTATAAACGGCATTATCCAACTGGGGTTTAACTTCAGTTGGATTATTTTTGGGTAAAGCACTGTTTGCTCTTAAGAATAATTAAGATTGAACAATCAATATTCCTGTAATCACATCAGCCACTTTGAGAAGATGAATTCTCAGGTTCTGGAGGCAATTATGAAGTCGAAACTAACACTGGTCTTTTCATCCGTGATTTTTATTGCAGGGATTGTGATAGGTGCATCAATCGGTTCATGGTCAGCGATATCAACAATCACTGCTGGCTCGAAATTCCAGAATGTGTCAAAACAATATGACAGGCTTGCAAGTAACAGAGATTCCCTGGTGCAGGGAAGCGATCTGCTCGCAACGGTTTCCAAGTTGACAACTCCCAGCGTGGTTCATATTCAAAGTACGCGTTACGAATCCGGGCGGGGAAGAATTGAGGAGACAGGTTCCGGTATTATTATGAAAAGCTCTCGTAGTCCTGGTTTTTATGTTGTAACCAATCGTCATGTGGTGCATGATTCCAGGATGAATGATATTGGAATTCATTTACAGGACGGACGTACTATTAATCCCGTCAAAGTCTGGGAAGATCGCGCAACAGATGTCGCTGTGCTAAAAGTGTCGGTTGATAATCTGCAGGCAGGGCGATGGGGTAACAGTGATCAGGTAAAGATTGGTCATATGGTTCTTGCTATGGGAAGTCCATTTGGTTTAAGCCAGTCTGTCACGATGGGAATTATTGGTGCAAAAGGTCGTCGTTCTTTACAACTTGGAAAACAGGGAGCTGTTTTAAATCAAGACTTTCTCCAGACGGATGCTGCGATCAATCCTGGAAATAGTGGAGGTCCGCTCATTGATCTTCATGGTCGCGTAATTGGAATTAATACTGCAATTGCTTCCAATGGAGGTGGTAACGATGGTATTGCTTTTAGTATCCCTAGTAATCTTGTCAAGTTTGTGATGGAAGAACTCATTAAAAACGGGAAGGTTAAAAGAGCTTATTTAGGAGTGAAACTCAATTCTAATTTCAGTGTGAGACTGGCGAGAAAACTGAAACTGAGTCGAAACTTTGGAGCCCACGTGACAACCGTTTATCCGGAGACTCCCGCTTCAGAAGCACGGTTAAAAGTGAATGACGTGATCCTGGCTTTTAATGGGATTGAAGTGGAAGACGAAAATCACCTGATCAATTTAGTCAGTCTTACGCCAATAGGAAGCACTGCGACATTGACCATTTGGAGAAGTGGTGAAAAAAGAAATGTCAAAGTCCATCTGGCTGACCGTGTCACTTTACCGGAATGAAAATACCGAATAAATTGAATTTTGGTGTAGCTGATTCAGTCTTTTCGCTTTGGGAATATTAATAATTCTTTAACGGCTTTGAGGCTGATTGGGTTGGGCGTGATTCCTGGAAAGTCGGTTCATAAGAGAGAATAAGGGCTGCTTCTTTCAGGGTATTGATGTTCTGTTTCAGCTTTTGTAGTAACAGTTTTTCATCTGCCAGAATCACATTGGACACTTCCAGGAATGATTGATGGATTATCCCTCTGCCTTCAGTGGCAGGAGTTCCCAGTAAGGGAGTTCCTGAAGAGGAGGTTTCTTCATACATGTTATCTCCAATAGGAATGAGTCCTTTAGGGTTTGAAAATCTGGCGAGTTGTATCTGTCCAATTTCAGTAGTTGTGTTTGAATTAACTTGTTTTATAGAAATCACGCCATCTGATGAAACTGAAATTTCAGTGGTGTTTGTGGGGACGCTGAATGTCGGTTGCAATAAGTATCCTCTACTAGCTTTCGCTAAGACTATGCTGCCGTCTGTGTTTGTGGTGAAATTTCCGTCACGAGTATAATAAGTGTTTACTCCATCTGTCACCGGAAAAAAGCCTTCTCCTGTAATGGCCAGCTCTAGTTGGCCGTTCGTCTGCCGTAAATCTCCCTGCGTAAAATCAATACTTGTTCCGGAAAGTTTGACTCCTGTTCCAGAAGAGAGTGCAATTGGTGTCATGCTTCCTGAAGTGGCATCCTGAGAAGGGATAACAAGTTGCTGATAAGGCTTGGTGGATAAAATTGGTTCTGATCTTTTGAAGCCATTGGTGCTTGCATTGGCGATATTCTTCAGGACGATTTTTGTGGCTAAATTCAATGATTTAAGGGAATTGTTAATAAAGGATTGTTGTTGAAGGTTAGAAGGAATAGCCTGTTTTGAAAGAATCGTTTCAGGTGGCTTGTTAGTAAGTTGTTTCTCAACGGAAATTTTATTTTCCTGATTGAATACCTCTGATTGAAATGGGATCATGCCTACTTTTTTTCGCATGATGAGGAGATCTCGGGCAGATCGCAGAGGAAGGTCGCTTAATTCTTCCAGCCAGATTTGCTGTTCCTCTTTTGTGATCTCGGGAAGCTCTTTTTTGATTAGTTTCTTAAGCCATTTTTCATTATTCTGTTTGATGGGGGCTGCCTTGATGTCCGATTTCAATTTACCAGGTTGATCTGATTTGAGTGTGATTTCGTTTTCAGATAAAGCTTCATCGTTTTTCGTAGAAATTTCTTCTTCAGCAGATGTCATTGTCAGCAAATCAATATCGATTTCGGCGTGAATTTTCTCTTCTTCATTGTTAGAGGAGAATGATTCATCTTCCTTCAACGGGGAAATGTTCTTCGTGACAGGATGAGAGAATTGATTTTGGTTGAAATTCTTATGGATCAGGTATTCACCACTCAAATTGATAAGAATGGCTACCGTTAAAATCAGGCAAAAACTGAGTGTCTGTTTTTTATCCATTAGAAATCATTCTTTCTTTTCTGGTAGAGTAACTCTCATTCAATTCTGTTTGAGAATTCAGGGTGGGAACGGTAGTGCTCTGTCGAATTTTAAATGTCATGCGGCAATTTGCAAATGGTACGCTCGTTGGCGTGCTATCCATTCTGGGCAGGGTGGCATTTATACATAGATGAAGTAGTAGTTAATTTCCGTACCTCTGACAAGATCAGACTTTGAGGCAAAATCAGGGCTTATATGGATTATTTCTTTAGCTGGCGTGATGGTTATCTGCGTAAAGCCTTGTAATGGTTCAGCTGTCTGGTTATTTTCTGCTGTATCTATGAAAAATAGCGTTTTTGACGATTAATTGATCGTTAAAATTGCATTCAAGTTTAGAATAATAAGCCATTGATTTTATAAATTCTGGTTAGATATACAGGAGTGTTTTGTGGAATTACCTCGAAATCCAACGCGAGAGGTTATTATTGGGTCTGTCACAATAGGTGCAGGTCATGATATTGCTGTTCAAAGCATGACTGCTACAAAAACTCATAATATCGATGCCACCGTTGGTCAAGTGAAGGCTTTACAAGAGGCGGGTGCGGATTTAATTCGCGTCGCGGTGGACAGCAAAAAAGACGCGGAAGCACTGGTTGAAATCAGTAAACAAACAGGAGCGAATCTTTCGGTTGATTTGCAGGAGAATTATAAAGTTGCAGAGTTAATTGCTCCCCACGTTGCCAAGCTTCGTTATAACCCCGGTCACCTTTATCATCATGAACGCGAAAAACCGTGGCAGGAAAAAGTTCAATACATTGCCAATGTTGCAAAGGAGAATGACTGTGCTATTCGGGTCGGGGTGAATTGTGGATCGGTTGATCCTGAAAAATTAATAAATTATGACTCAAATGATTCGATCTCACCCATGATTGAAAGTGCGCTGGAGCATTGTGAGTTTCTCGATTCCATTGGATTCACACGATATTGTGTTTCGCTGAAAGATTCCGATCCTGCAAAGGTAATTGAAGTGAATCAACGGTTTGCAGCAGAAAGGAATGATATCCCTCTTCATTTAGGTGTTACCGAAGCAGGGATTCCTCCGGATGGAGTCATCAAAACTCGGATTGCTTTTGAACAGCTTATCAGTAAAGGGATTGGAGACACTGTTCGAGTTTCTTTGACTGTTCCTAATGATCGGAAAAATGAAGAGATTGAGGCAGGTCGTCAAATTCTTTCAGACATTGCTTCAGGGAAAGTTCGTTCAGTCGTCAAGTTTGATCTTGATTCGCTTAATATTATCAGTTGCCCCAGTTGTTCCCGAGTTGAAAATGAAGCATTTGTTGATTTGGCGATGCAAGTTAAGGAGATGACTGAATACGCAAAAGATTATGCAATCACAATTGCAGTGATGGGTTGCAGGGTTAATGGTCCGGGAGAGACCGACGATGCAGATTTGGGATTATGGTGCGCACCGAATTTTGTCAACCTGAAAAAAGGTGAGATCGCTTTGGGCGCATATCCTTATGATGAAATATTAACTCATCTCAAAAAAGAACTTGACCAACTCATCGAAGAAAAGAAGTCAGAAAAAGTAGGCTGAAATTGAATAAGCAGTATAAGGATGAGCCGGAAAAAAATTCAATAAAGCTTTCATAAATTTAACTAATCTTATTACAAGAATAAATTTGCCATCGGGTCATTAAATGGGAGGCGATTGGAGTAAAGCCGCTTCCCTGACGCAGGACTCCATGTAATAAAAGGAGCGAGGGGCCATTTCAGGGTCTTTTAAAGCCTTGAACTGGCATACTTATTTAGTTTTAGGTTCCAATAAAATCATCATTTGCTGAGTTTTTTTCAAGTTGTGTTTTGCGACCGCATAATTTGGTTTTAATTCGATAGCTTTTTGATACTGTGCAATTGCTTCTTTGTACTTTCTCTGTCGAACAAGAATATGCCCCAGGTTACAATGAGCTTCAGCGTAGTCGGGGTTAATGGCGAGTGTTTTTTGAAATAGCTTTCTAGCTTCACTGTTCTCGTTGAGATTCGCCATCAGGATTCCCAGATTATTAAGAGCTTTGACATCCTGTGGATCCAGGCGGATTGCTTCTTCATACTGTTTTTTAGCTTCAACAGGTTTTCTTTGTTTTACAAGAATACTTGCAAGATTATTTCGTACCCGCGGGTAATCTTTCTTAAGGGAGATACATTTACGGTAATGTTTTACAGCGAGATCAAACTTATTGGATTTGCTGTAATAATATCCGATAAGAAAATGCGCCTCGAAATCATCAGGGTTATATTTGATATCTGAAATGCATTTTTCAATTACTTTTATGTGGTCAATTTTAAAATAGGCTTGGCTTAAAATCTCTCTATCCTTGATGTTTTTTGTCAGGATTTGTAATACGGCATCTCCCATTTCATCCTCTGCATTTTTTCCGTACCTAATCCGAATCGGTGGATCATTTGGATTAAAAATGTTGTCGGATGTATTGTCATAAAGATATCTCATTACGAGAACTGTCCCTTTTGGAACGGGAAGTGGTTTTTCCAGGAAATAGATATCCTGCCAATTTACATCCCATTTTTCGATTCTTACAATCCATTCTTTTTTTCCATTTGGTAAGACTGCAAAAACTTTGATGTCCGAACCAAGATAATGTGCATGCGGATAAACACTCATAATAGAACCATCAACAGGCATTACAAAAGTGTCTTCGACCAGGTGGTTTTTTTTATTCGGTGGAATATCAATTGTCATCGAAGTGAGTTTGACATTCGTGCTTAATAGTTCTGGTCGTTCATCTGTGAAATAAAAACCAAATTTCGATTGGATGCTTTCTATTTTTCCTGTTCTTAGTAGATGCATTTCAACGATAAAATCAGCACCCATTGGAAGTTCCCAAGCTGATCCTTTTTCACCTTCCAGTACCGAATATCCAGCAGTCCATGCAGGCATAAATCCTTCGGGAGTGTATTCTTCTCCAGATTCCATTCCATCATACCCTTCGCC
>JAJRVU010000397.1 GCA_024277145.1 Planctomycetota bacterium | reverse complement strand
GGATTCGTTGTACTGCCAGCTTCCTTCTCTTTCAACTTCCCTTCTTTTTGTAGTTGGGAAAGCTCTTTCAATTCGGTATTAAAAATGCGAACCAAAGCATAAAGGCAGGATGCAACGATCGGGCCAATAAAAACACCCCATAATCCCATCGTCTGAATTCCCCCCAGAACAGAAACCAAAGCGAGCAACGGATGAAGTCGAATATCGTTCTGAAGAACGTAAGTTTTGATCACGTTATCCATTGTTCCAATGAGGACGCCACCAACAATAACCAGAATTATCACGCTTCCCCATTGCGGTTCCGTCTGGAAAATCAGGCCCAATGCATAGGGTCCCCAGACAAGCCAGGCTCCCGCCATCGGAATTAAAGAGGCAACTGTTGCAACCAAAAACAGGATAAAAAACGGAGTTTTAACAACCATTGATAACATGAAAGAGGTTGCAATTCCTTGTGCAATCGCGGAAAGCATCGTTGCAAAAACGACAGATCGAACCGTAATTTCAAAACGATGGATCATTTCCTTCTGGTAGGGAACGTGAACGGGGATCATCTTTTCTGTCGCAGCAAGCATGGATGGTCCATCGGACAGAAAGTAATAAAGGGCAACAATGAACATGACAAGTCCAATGATACTTGCAATAAACGCTCCGATAATTCCACTGATGGCTGCCCCTGCAAAACCGGCTGAACGCTGCGCGATCGCTAACAGGGCTGCTGCAATGTCTTTTCCCATTGTGTCCACAATTTCAGTGACCTGTATTTGATCGCGAACTTCTTTTTCTTTTTTCTCTTCTTCGGATAGCTCTTCACTCTCTTCTGGATCGGTCTTCTCACCTGCTTCGGAATCAGCCAGTTCATTTTTGTTTTCTGATGTTTCTTTAGTTATTGATTGATCTGAATTTTCCTGGTTCTCCGTTTTTTTCGGAACTGTCTCCTTCTTCTCGCTTTTTTCCTTTTCAGCTTTTTCTATTGGAGTTGAATCTTTCTTGTTATTTTCCTTCTCATCAGATTTCTGATTAACGTCCTTCTTTATTTTTTCATCTTCAATGAACTGCTCCTGATTGGCCTTTACATTTTTGTCATGAATATCTCCCAGGAAGGGGTGTATCAAATCGTCCAACTTGTGAAATGGCAGACGACGAATAAAATCGCCTGCATCTTCTTTCCATTGATCATCTTTCATTGTGACATGAACATAGGTGTAAATTTCAACGGTGGCTGTTGTAATGCCAATGACGATAGGAAACAGGATCAAAAAAAGAACTGTCAACGTAGTTAACCCAGCTGATATTCGTGTTCGATCACTCGTCCACATCATGAAATATCGAAAAAGAGGCTGGCATAAAATCGCTGCGACGGCAGCAAGGAACAGAGGCATCAGAAAGTGGGCAACGACATGGAAAAACGAAATTCCAAGAAACACCATAATGGTTGCCAGAACCGTCAATGAAACAATGCGTGCTATGGATGTCATGTTTGTCTTTCAATTCTCTCGGTTTTATCCCGGAAGGCGTTTTTCCCGCCAATTATGACTTGTGGGATCCCTCAACGGAAGAATAACTGCTGTTCTATTTTTATGAATAAATATTAGAACGTATTTCGCCCGAATATACCTTATGATAAAATAAAATCAGCAATAACAGAACAACTTTAATGAACCGGTAGGTCAGAATAATGTCAAAAAGATATGTCATCTCACTGATGGCTGCGAATCGTGTCGGAATAATGGCTGCAGTAACGCAGGCTTTGGATGATCTCGGAGGAGATTTGCTTGAAGTCAGCCAGACGGTGATGCAGGATTATTTCACAATTATCCTTGCAGCTGATTTTCCTGAAAATCTTGAATCGGATGTGATTGTTGACCATATCAGTGATTCCTGCAAACAATATGGCGTTCAGGTCAATTTAAAAAATCCTGAAGAGGAGTCGGTGCAAGATGATTCGTCCGCTCAAACAGATCATTATTTCCTGACCGTGACAGGTCATGATCAAAAAGGAATTATCCGAAAAATATCTGCAAAGCTTTCACAGGAAAGAATTGATATTACTGATCTGTATGCTTTGCGAAACGAACAGGATAAAGCGTTTCACCTGATTATGGAATTATCCATTCCATTCAATGTAGAAAAAATCAAGCTTAAGAATGAACTGGAAAAGATTGGAAAATTATCGGGTTTGAATGCCACTTTTCAACATGGAAATATTTTTGAAGCAACACATGATCCCAGACCAGTCCGAATTTTGTTTGACGAAGAAGCACTAGACAATGTCTAGAAATGATATAGAACGTGGCGCATTGTTATATATAGTCGGATAACACTTAATCTATATGTTAATAGAAACGCTCTAAGCAGTCCCGGTACTCCCTGATTCTGAACCTACTTTCCCCTGACTCGTTCAATATATATTGAACAAATAATAAAAAGAGAATTTTATGCCTCGTATTGAAGACATCCTTTCAACACTCCGAATGGTTCGACAGGAAAACCTGGACGTTCGTTGCATCACTATGGGCATTAACCTTGCAGGCTGTAGTGATTCTGATATTGATAAAACATGTGAGAAAATTCATTCCACAATTATCACTTCCGCGGAACATTTATCAAAAACCTGTGAAATGGTTTCTGATCGTTATGGAATTCCAGTTGTGAATCGACGAATTTCGGTCACCCCGATTTCTCGTATTGCAGATCAGCATGATACGGAAGGGCTTCTTAAAATTGCCAAAACGATGGACCGGGCTGCAGAAGAAGTGGGCGTCGATTTGATTGGAGGTTACTCTGCTTTGGTTCATGGGGGAATGACGGAATCTTCCAAACGTTTAATTGATTCTCTTCCTTTGATTCTTTCGAGTACAAATCGCGTTTGTTCTTCCGTGAATGTTGCCACCAGCCGGGCGGGGATTAACATGGATGCAGTGAAAATTCTGGGACATAAAATCAAGGAAATTGCAGAGGCAAGTCGCGCAACTCATGGTTTTGCAGCTGCAAAACTGGTGGTTTTTGCCAATGCACCGGAAGATAACCCTTTCATGGCAGGAGCCTTTATGGGAGAAGGTTCAGCGGACAGGGTGATCCATGTTGGTGTCAGTGGTCCGGGAGTCGTCAAGCAGGCATTGGAAAGGCTTCTGGAAAATCGACCTGATTGTTCGCTGGATGAAATTGCAGAAGAAATCAAAAGCACTGCATTCCGAATTACTCGTGTGGGTGAATTGATGGGGCGTGAAATTGCTGCCCGACTGGGGGTCTCTTTTGGAATTATTGATTTATCTTTAGCACCAACTCCTAAAATGGGAGATAGTATCGGAGAGATTCTGAACCTGATTGGTGTTTCAAAAATTGGGGCACCGGGATCAACTGCTGCTCTTGCTCTTCTGAATGATGCAGTCAAAAAAGGAGGGCTCTTTGCATCGTCTTCTGTCGGAGGTTTATCGGGAGCGTTTGTTCCTGTGATGGAAGATGCAATCCTTGCAGATGCTGTTAAGGAAGGTCACCTGACTTTAGATAAACTTGAAGCAATGACTTCCGTTTGTTCCGTTGGCTTGGATATGGTTCCGATTCCCGGAGATACTCATCCTGCAACAATCACAGGATTAATCGCAGATGAAATGGCGATAGGAGTCTTCAATAATAAGACGACTGCAACAAGAATTATTCCGGTGCCGGGGAAAAAAGCGGGGGAGCTTGTTTCATTCGGAGGACTCTTTGGAGAATCTGTGATTCTCCCCGTCCATTCAGCGGAAGGAAGTCTTCCGTTTTCTAACCGGGCAGGTCGTATCCCTGCACCTTTACAAAGTTTGAGAAATTAAAGCAGGTTGCATTTAAGAACGGCATTTTTGGATAAGGTGTTCTTGAACAGCTTTGATTTGTCTAGCCCGGTATACCTGTATGAAACTCATGCTCTAAATTGAGCCCATGGTCCGCATTCCGTCTGAATCAGGAGGGACATTATAAATAGAAAGTTTATGAGTGACTTTTCTTGTGCTTTTCAAATTTGAAAGTTTATCTTCGATAGTTTCGAAATGCTTATCCATAATCGTTTTTTCTTCAGACCATCTTTTCTTCCATTGATAGAATGTAGAACTCTTTTCTATTTTTCGATTCCTTAACAAATCCATTTTCTCTCCTAGATGAATGATATTCATGTTGAGCTGCTCCTGAGCACCAGCAATTTGATGACGGCAGGCGTAAGACATTCAATTCTCCTGGCTGAGTTTTCAATGGTGAAGTTTCTGGTCAATCCGTATCCCGTGTTAAGATTTATCGACTGAGAAGTATGTGTAAAACAAGCTGTATAGGTAAAACTGGAAGAGGGTTACGAATATTTCATGTTGGTTCCATCACAATGGAAGCAAGTTGAATTAAGGAAGCAAATTGAATTATGAAAACAGATCGAATTACCAGTACACTTTAACATTTCAGGTATTCGCTGATTAGCCATAATCAAAGTATCATATTGATATCAAAGGAGATAGCTCAATTTCTGGGTGTTGTTGAGGTTCGTTGATTCCCTATATTGTCATTTTTCTCTGCTGGAATGAAACCTGACCCCATTCTCTCTAGTATATCCTTGTTATTCATGAAGAAGACGGAATAAAATAGCCTGAATCTGTCAATTTAAACATTTGTACTATCTGGTGTGACAGCAATAAAAGCTGGTTATAGATTTGCAGTCTGTCTTTGAACGTAATTTTCTGAAAACCAGCAATGTAGAAGAATGTTCAAGGGGTGGGCGTGGCACATCTACAATCATTTTTCATAATGGATCCTGGGTACTCATCGCAGAACACCTCGGTCCGAATGTATAATCACTTATTTTTTCACTTGGAGATAAAACTTATGAAACAACTATCAAAAACGTTATTCACACTGCTACTGTTAGCAGTTCCTTCTTTCTTATCTGCAGGTGAATTAACTGAAATTGAACCTGACGCGGTGAATTCCTATGGCACTAAATTAGTGGAACTTTTTAAGAAGTCTGTCGAAGAGACACAGGTTAAAATTGAAGCCGATCTGGAAAGTGCTGTCGGATTGCACAACGAAGAAGAAAAAGAAGGAATTATCCTTATTCCTACAGCTCTGGCTGAAGATCCTCAGGGTAATGAAGAAGTGAATTCTGAAAAAGGAGCCGGGCTTGCTTACCTGTTTCTTTCAGAAAAATATGAACCTGTTATTGATGGAAAGCCGATTGCAAAAGAAAAACTTCGTTTCGTGGAATTCACCACCGATTCCGGAGAAACAAAAAAGGCAATGGTTCTGGTTCTTGCTGCAAAACATACTGAAGATGATGAATGGTTCATGTATGTTTATGGTTCCGGAGATGAACCTTTAATTAAAACACAATTTGGTCTTTCTGACGAAGCAAGAGAAGAACCAATTGCTTTGAATGTCTTTGTGGAAGAAGGCGAAGATGAAGCAACTCTTGCAGTGACTGTGAAAGAGCAATTCGAAGCAACATTCCAGATTAAGAACCAGGCTAAAAAGTAGTTCAAATTGAACTAATCAATCATGAATTCGACGGTTAAAGCGTATTACGCTTTTCTGTGGCCGTGAAGGACGCGTTTTAATCTATAAAAACCGTACTCCCACGAGCCAGTCGGCATCCGCCGGTGGGACAATCCCGCAATGCGGGCGACTACTTTAAAAAGTAAACTGCTCTACTAACCGTGGCTCTGTTTAATTAAGGGGCATCAATTAAATTTGGTGTCCCTTATTTTTATGCGCTTTTCCATTCGTTTAACATCGATTCATTTAACACAGTGAAAATTTAATATAGCGAAAATTTAACATAGTGAAAATTTAATATAGTGAAAATTTAATATAGCGAAAAACAGTGTAACCCAGCCGTGCCAGACATCTTAATAACGACATGGAAAGGTTCATCTGTACACCTTGCGGGAACCCATCTCCAATTAGCTCCGGTTGTCCGAAATGAAATATCGGACCCGATTCGGTCTGAAACATCCCTTTTTATTGACTCTATGAAGAATCCGCCAAAAGCATCCTCGAAATTAAGCTTATGGTTGACTACACTGCTAATCTGGCAAGAATTCCTATCTGGGGAATGAACATACGGTCATAGCTGTCCCTGTTGTTCATGATAAAATTTCAGTGATCCCTGTTTTTCGCTGAACTATTTCACGATATTGAACTCTTCAAAAAGAATATATCCTAATAAAACAAATAATATTGCCCATTGAAAATGAGAAAGCGAACTGTACAGTGGCCACCGCATCAAACAAAAAAACAAAACAAGAAACAATTAACGGCGCAGAAATCCTGACAGAAGCACTTGTGCAACAGGGCGTCGATCTTGTTTTTGCCTACCCGGGCGGTGCCAGTATGCCTTTGCATCAGGCATTAAGAAAATACAGGGATCAAATCCGGACAATACTTCCACGCCATGAACAAGGGGGTGGATTTGCAGCTCAGGGGATTGCAAGAGCAACCGGAGAAGTTGGTGTCTGCTTTGCAACGAGTGGTCCCGGTGCGACAAACCTTGTGACAGCCCTTGCTGATGCAAAATTGGATAGCATTCCGATTGTTGCCATTACGGGTCAGGTTCCGCAACATGTGATTGGAACAGATGCATTTCAGGAAACGCCGATGGTTGAGATCAGTCGATCCATCACAAAACATCATTACATGATCACAGATATCAATGATGTTGCTCGCATTGTGAAAGAAGCATTCTTTGTTGCGAAGACGGGTCGTCCTGGACCAGTCCTGATCGACTTTCCCAAAGATGTTCAAATTGCGCAACTGGATAAAAAACCGGATTACGATCCTGATATGAATCTTCCCGGCTATCACCCGGAACAGCGACAAGTTGCGCGGGAGCAAATCGCACAGATTGTTGCGGCTGTCAAACGTTCAAAAAGACCTGTCCTTTATGTGGGGGGGGGGTGTGTCCTGTCTGATTCTTCAGAAGAATTATTGAAATTTGCAGAACTGACAAAAATTCCCGTCACGACAACAGCGATGGGTATTGGAGCCTTCCCGGGTACTCACCCACAATCGCTTGATATGCTTGGCATGCATGGAACTGTTTATGCCAACAATGCAATTAATGAAGCTGATTTGCTTATTGCGCTCGGCGTGCGGTTTGATGATCGTGTGACAGGGAAGTTGGATGAATTTGCCAAGCATGGAAAAATTATTCATGTTGATATCGATCATTCAGAAATCCATAAGAACAAGGAAGCACATTTACCAGTTGTTGCTGATGTCAAACATGTTTTGGAATCGATCAACGAAATGATCACTCCTGATGATGTGCCCGATATTAAAGACTGGCTCAAACAGATTTCGGAATGGAAAAAAAAGCATCCGCTGAGTTATAAAGATACGGGTGATGAGATCATTCAGCAATATGCTATTGATGAACTTTATCGCCAGACTGTCAAGCAGGATCCTTACGTTGCAGTTGGAGTTGGTCAGCACCAGATGTGGTCTGCACAGTTTTTCAAGTTTCAAAAACCGAGGCACTGGTTCAGCAGTTCCGGGCTGGGAACAATGGGATTTGGATTGCCGACAGCAATGGGTGTTCAAGCTGCATTGCCTGACGCGTTGGTGATTGATATTGAAGGGGATGGCTCGTTCCAGATGAACATCCAGGAATTGGCTACGCTGTTTTGCGAAAATCTTCCTGTGAAAGTTCTTTTGTTGAACAACCAGCACCTCGGCATGGTCGTTCAGTGGGAAGACCGATTCATGTCAGGAAAACGTGCTCACACTTATTTGGGACCAGTTGATCATCCCGAAGCATTAGGTGACGGAGACGGAAGTATGCCTGCTGAATCCTATCCTGATTTTACAAAAATAGCGCAAGGGTACGGGCTTGAAGCAGCACAGGTCCGAAAAAAATCAGAATATCCCAAAGCAATTAAAAAAATGCTTGCATCAAAAAAACCGTATGTGCTGGATGTAATTTGCTCTTACCAGGAACATGTTTTACCCATGATTCCCAGTGGAGGAACTTATCGGGATATTATTACGGAATAGAAATAATATTCTCGGTGACATTTCATTTTGAAGTCGTCACAATATTTTAAACACGTTTTAAAACATTCGTAGAAGAATTTTCAACTCAATCGCTGAATTATTAGGTAATGGTAAATTAAAATGGCTGGATACAATAAATTTGACGCTCGGATTGATTCCCTTGTCATGGAAACAATTACTCACTGGGATGATGAAGTCGGAGAGCTTTCACCAGAAGACAAAAACTGGCTTTCTTCCGCTGTGCATCAATCGCCGGAACAAGCAAGCCAGATCAGCTATGAAAGATCTCATACCGGATTTACCAGAATTATTACCGTGACAGTAGATGATATTGAGAGACTTTATAACGAACGAGTCAGTTCCTGATTCATCGTTATAGATAATATATAGATTTTACTGCCCTTAATTTTATTGAGGGTTCCATTCCTCTGGTCGAATTTTTGATCAGTCGGGAGTTGAGATGGCAATGACAACTCAAATTCAACTTAAAAAAAGTATGCTGGCTGCGGAAGGCTATCTCATGCTTGAGATGCCCGCACAGGCTTTACTTAAGCTTGAACTTATTCCTGAATGTGACGACCGTTGTTTCGAGTTTTATACACTCAAAGCAGAAGCATACCGAATGATCAAAGATCATCCGCAGGCACTGGATGCGTTTCATTCTGCTTATGCTGTCAATCCAACCGATGTCAGCACCCTCCTGGGGATGGCTTGGTGTTACAAAAGAGTAGACCAGTTGGAATCAGCCATTTCCATCATGCATCAGGCTTATAAAGTTTCGCCCAAACAGCCCTTAGTCCTTTATAACCTTTCCTGTTATTATGCTTTGGATGGAAATAAAGAAGAAGCTTTACATTGGCTTGTCAGATCTCTCAGGCTGGACTCTTCCCTGCGAAAACTGATTGATGATGAAACCGATTATGATGAGCTACGTGATGATGAGGATTTCCAGTTTATCATCAATGCAAAGTCCTGAATCTCACCCCTCCTGCAATTATTTCGGAATGAATCATGGAAGTTTCAATCGAACGTTTAAAAAAACATGTGCTTGAAATCGCAAGCATTCCTCGTCCTGCAGAAAGTGCTGAATTGGAAGAAGCACGCCTGTATGTAGAAAAAGAACTTTTGGATTCAGGTTGGGAATTTGAACGTGTTCCATTTAAAGCAACAGCGGATACGGGAATCTCATTAACAGGTTACAACCAGGTTGCTCGTCATCCCCGATTTTCCAACGGTGATCTTCCACGTTTTATTGTCGGGGCTCATCTCGATTCCAAACCGGATTCTCCCGGAGCGGATGATAATGGCTCTGCGGTGGCTGCTCTTCTGGAAATCGCCAGACTGCTTCCTGAAAACTGGCCTGAAAATTCACTTCTCGATTTGGAACTCATTTTTTTTGATCTGGAAGAAAATGGTATGCTGGGCGGGGCATTCTGTGCTGCCCAATGCAAACAAGAAAAAGTTGATCTAAGAGGAATGATTTCCCTCGAAATGCTCGGGTACTGCGACCATTCACCGAACAGCCAATCGTTACCCAAAGCTCTTATCGGGCTTTACCCGGAAACAGGCAATTTCATTGCTTTAGTCGGGAACCAGAATTCTGATGACCTGATCAACCAGTTTGCAACAGGGATGAAAAAAGTGGACCAGCTTCCCGTGGAATTGTTGAGCGTTCCTGAAAATGGAAACATGCTGCAGGCAACAAGATTGAGTGACCATAGCCCATTCTGGGATGAAGGGTTTGCAGCGCTGATGATTACGGACACCAGTTTCATGCGGAATCCTCATTATCATAAAGCATCTGATACCCCGGAAACGCTTGACTATGATTTCCTGCATAAAGTGACTCAAGGGTCTGTTGAAGCCGTCAGGCATATCCTCCAAACAGGTTTAAAATAATCGTTTGAAGATCATAATTTTTATCTCAATACATATTCAGGATGGACAATAGAAATGAACTCTGAGATTTCTGACTTCCCTGCAATCACCCAGTTCTCAAAATCACAAAGAAGGGTGATGGGAGTTCTTCTGGAAAAAGCATTCACAACCCCAGATTCTTACCCGTTGACTTTAAAATCACTCACCACAGGCTGCAACCAGAAAAGCAATCGTGATCCGGTAACAAACTATTCGGAAGATGCAATTCTTGATGTGGTGGATGAGCTTCGAAAAATGGGAGCCATCGCCGTCATCCATACAGAGACGGGAAGATCAGAACGATATCGTCATTACATGAGAAAACGGTTCAAGTTTTCTGAAAAACAGTTGGCTATCCTGACGGAATTGTTTCTTCGGGGAAGACAGACATTAGGTGAATTACGAGCCAGAGCAGGAAGAATGGTTTCGATTGACAGTCTTGAAATTTTAAGATCCGAATTAAATCACCTGAAACAAGATGGATATCTGCAGGCAAGCGGCTCGCTTGAAAGAAGAGGAATTGAAGTTGACCATGGCTTTTATTCAGAAAATGAAAAAAATCGAAACTTCTCACCTCTGACGGAATCGAGTTCAGATCCGGTAGAAGAGATTCCCGAAACGAGTTCTTCGCCTGCAAGCAGCTCTGTTGAAAGCTCAAACTTTCAGGAAGAGATGAATCAACTCAAAGAAGAGAACGAGAATCTCAGGAAAGACTTGCAGGAATTGAAAAGTCAGCTTGAACAGTTACAAAATGAATTCCATCAATTCAAGACGGAGTTGGGCGGGTAGTGAATTGAGAAATATTATTACCACGGAGCGGCTGTGTTGTTAGTCAAGTTGTTTTTAGTCATTTTCAGGGCTCCAATGCGAATTGTTTTTCACCATCGTGTTCAAGATGACAAGCAGTTTTCTCATGCAAGCTACAAGCATGACTTTGAACGGTTTGCCTTCTACTTCAAGCCGTTTTGCAAAGGCACGAATCACAGGATTGCAACGCCGAGCGGTCAATGCAGCCATGTACAACACACCCCTTATCGAAG
>JAJRVU010000396.1 GCA_024277145.1 Planctomycetota bacterium | reverse complement strand
TCTGTGTCTATTTGTGTTTATCTGTGGTTCAAAAAAATGGCGATAAAAAATTTCAATATTCTTAATAATACTCTAAGCTTAATGATGAGTACTAAAATCTGGTTTTCATCAGACTGATCTGTTTAAAAGCTTGTTGATATGGTCAGTTAGATTTTCTTCGCTCACCTTTTCCTGTTCGCCATTGATGAGATCCTTTACCTGCCAGAGGTTTTCTGAAAACTCATCGTCTCCTGCAATAATGGCCACCTGAAAACCTTTGCGGTTGGCGTAGGTGAGTTGCTTTTTCATTTTTTTGACTTCAGGATATACTTCTGTTTCAATTCCCGCTTTTCGCAAGACACGTCCAAGCCTTAAATAATCTGCCTGATATTTTGCATCAAAGATCGTGATTAAAACAGGTGCAGGAGTGGACGACGTTTCAAGGAGTCCCAATTCCTGCATGGCAGCAAGCAGTCGATCAAGACCAAGCGATGCACCAACTCCGGGTAGTTTTTGATTTGTGAAAAGTCCTGCAAGGTTGTCGTATCGTCCCCCTGAGCAAACTGATCAGATACCGGGAAGATCACCCAGAAAAGTTTCATATATGGTCCCGGTGTAATAATCGAGCCCTCGCGCGATGGAGACGTCCAGTTTTATTCTTTCAGCCGGAATTCCTGCTTTTTCGACGGCATCAAACAGTTCCCGAAGATGAGCCATTCCAATACGCCCTTCTTCTTCACTACCAATCGATTCAGAAAGCTGATCCAGAATTTCAATTGGAGTTCCCTGAACTGAAACAAGCGAAATGATTTTTTTAGCTTCTTCTTCAGGGATTCCCAATGCCGTATTCATTTCCTGGATAACTTTTTCCTGGCCAATTTTTGCTAGTTTATCAAGGGAACGAAGGACCCCTTCGCTTTTATCTCTCAGGTTCAGTTTTTCGAGCATGCCATTGAGGATTTTTCGATTATTCACATGAATGGCGAAATTTTGAAAACCGAGTGCTTCAAAAAGATCATGAATGACAAAAAGTGTTTCAATGTCAGACATGTTAGAAGCGGTTCCTATGGTATCGAAATCACATTGCATGAATTCGCGGTAACGTCCTTTGGCAGGTTTTTCCCCTCGCCAGACCGTTCCAATGTGGTAGCGCTTAAAGGGAGTTCCAATTTCCTGTAAATGTTGTGCAGAAAAACGTGCAAGCGGGATGGTCAGATCGAATCGCATGGAAACGTCGCGGTTTCCCTGATCCATAAATCGAAACATCTGCTTTTCTGATTCGTCTCCCCCTTTTCCGAGAAGGATTTCACTGTATTCCAGAGCCGGTGTGTCAATCGGGCTGAAACCATAACTTCGATAAACTGTCCTGGCAATTTCAATTAAGTGTTCTCTGGCCATCATGGCGTTGGGAAGATGATCCCGAAAGCCTTTGAGCGTTTGTGGCTTGATCAGTTTCTGATTCACTGCGTAGCGTTCTCCTGCCATCGGGACTTATATTTTAGATGACTTGAAAGTTGAGAATTGTTGATCGTTTAATTCACTGAAAGAACCGGTAAGGAAATTTCGTCTGTTTTGCGTTTTCGTTTACGTTGAGGAAGAACTGCTTCTGCGTATTCCCAGATTTGATCTGGTGATTCAAAATATTTGTCGTAGCAGGCATCATCTTCAAACTCACAGTTTTCCGTTGTGTATTCCCGACAGACATTCGGACGTTCCAGATAATTTCCACAGAGGTGATCTTCCTGCAGGTGCCTGCAATCTGCATGAATCATAATGTACCATGTGTCGTCTTCAACGAAGAGGGAGACTCGTCCATGAATCATATACCACCTGAGATGGTCAAAATCTTCCCAGCAGTCAGGAGTGTCGATGGGAAATGCAAAATACCGGCAGCATTTTGCTGTGCAGTAGCTACACAGTACCTCACCTGGTTTTAGATCTTCTTTTTTGATTTTCTGTATCATTAATGGTTTTCCTTGAGGTCAAGCAATTCGCTTCCGGCTTCAATTGTCTTTAAGTACTGTCTAGTGCTCTTGCGAGCTTTAAATGTCTTGTGACAATTTGCAACAGGCACGCTCGTTGGCGTGCAGATCAATTTGGGCTAAGTGACATTTACCGGAAGTTGGACTACTAGTGCTCTTGCGAGCTTTAAATGTCCGGTGTCAAATTGCAATAGGCACGCTCGTTGGCGTGCAGTTGGAACTGAACATCGGGACTTTTATCAGTAGTTGGAATACTAGTTCTACCGAATCTGGGAAGGAAAATCTTCTCTGAAATCTCAGAAAAATTCATGGAACAGAAGACTCATACACGATTTAGGATATTAAGGGAGAGTCAATATTTGTCGTTGAATGATATATATCCTGGAAAATCTTAAGAATCTATGGTTCAGGATGTAAGAAAATGACTGGATTTGAAGGATATTACTGTCATTATTAAGTCTGAAGTCTCGTTGAAGAAGGTGTCTGAAATCAACGAATCATCAATATCGCAGTAATATCAGTGTTGAATTTTAGACTTTTCAGAGGAAATGACATTCCTGCTTGACCACTCTTGTCCCTCTAACCTATGATAAGGTAAGAGGATTCGGCAGTTTATTATGATTATTGACTGAGTTTCCATGATGGTTTTCAGTCACCCGAACAGCCTTTGAGGAATATTTCAAAATGAATACATGGGGAAAAGTGGCCCTGTTTTTAATGATTGCAGGTGGCATCGCAGGGGCAACTCTTGCGTCAAAGTCATTTTCTGTTCGTGGTTCCTGGGCAAAAGAGCTCGGAAACTTGAATAAACTGAATATTGACAATGCGAAAAAGTTAGATACAGAGAAGAAACGACATCAGCAACTCTCTGCAGAATTCGAAAGATTAAAACCAGCTTACGGAATTTACTGGACCGACGTTGAAACGGAAGTTCTCGATCTGGGTGAAGGGTTGGTTCGTGTCAATCAGTTAGGGACCGATCAGGGGTTGGTAGTCAGTGAAGATGGTTCCCCGACCATCATTTATGGATTTCAACCTGCAAACGACGGAAAGTATTTGTACATTGGCGCGTTTGTTGTCGAACAAATTGGTGAAGACGCAGCTGAATTGCGTGCATTGTGGGATGTAAGGCCAAACGAAGCAGGGTTGTGGGAAGATGGTAGTTGGAGATGGCGTTCTCAACTTCCTGAATCACTGACATCAACAATTGATAATTTGCATAGCCAGTTGATTAACGCGGATGAGATCGGAGTTTCCCAGGCGAATAATAAAAAGCTTCAACAGAAATTATTGAAAGAAGCAGAAAATCAACTTAATATTCGAAAAGAAGAACTTCTCTCCAATGAAGGTTTAATACAAGCTCTGGAAAAAGAAAGTCTTCAACGGGATCAAAACCTGAAAGAACTTGATCAATTGCGAGTTAAATTAAAAAATGCTGTGGGAACAAGAACATCCCTGATTCAAGAAATCAAACAGTTGAAGTCAAAATTACCCGAAGCAGGTCAGACACCGGTAACAACAAAAGTTTCCCAGAAGAATAGCCTGAAATGATTTCAGAAGAAGCTTTTAACACAACTTAATTCATGAATTATTCGAACTGCTGGGCGTATCTGGAATAATCTTGTGCTGGATAAGAGGGAGCGATTATGGGGATCCATAACCGAGATTACATAAGGGATGATGGTTACTCTCCGTCAGGATCGGGTTATCGTACAAACCCTGTCTGGTCCATGTGCAGATGGCTGATCACAATTAATGTTGTCGTTTTTCTGTTCCAGCTTTTTACTAAAGTACCCGGCGGGGGTTCGTCCGTTACCTATTGGCTTAGTTTATCACAAGGTCATTTTCTTCAAGGACAGATTTGGCGAATCCTGACTTATGCATTCTGTCACGATGTCACAAATCCTTTGCATATCATATTTAACATGCTTTTTCTGTTATGGTTTGGCAGAGAACTCGAACAGATTTACGGGAAAAAGGAATTTCTACTCCTTTATCTTGTCTCCGCTGTTTTTTCCGGGTTTGCTTATCTTGGTGTCAGTTATCTGACTAACGATATCGCACCAGTGGTAGGTGCTTCTGGTGCTGTCATGGCGATTGTCATGCTCTTTGCCCTCCACTTTCCTCATCAAAAAATTAACATCTACTTTATTTTTCCGGTTGAAATTCGCTGGCTAGTCCTGTTCTATGTGATTTTTGATTCACTTCCGATATTACAGGCTTTTGCAGGTAATAATGTGCATGACGGAGTGGCTCATTCTGCTCATATAGGCGGGCTTCTCATTGGTTATTTGTACTGGAAATTTCATTGGCGATTTGAAAACTTGTTACCCGGAAGTATTTCTCTCCCAAAACTGAAAAACAAACATCAAAGAGGTTTTAAAGTTTACCAGCCTAAGGATCAGGTTAAGGAGCGGGATGATCAACTGGATCAGACAGTTGATGAAATTCTTGCCAAGATTTCTCGATCTGGCGAAGAAAGTTTAACAAACAAAGAACGAAAAATTCTTAAAAAAGCGTCTGAGAAATATAAGAACAGATAGCTTTCGTTATTTTGTTTTAACTTTCATTATCTGTAGCCCATACTCCTGAAAATTCTCAAACAATACAATGCCTGACCCTGAAGACCAATCGAAGCCCGGATCTCAAAAACGGTTGGTCTATTGGATATTTATTATCGGGTTCATGTTACTGATTCCTGTCATCCCGTTTGTTTTACTGGGAGATCAGTTTGAATCCGGGTTGCTTGATCAGGTGAAAGAGCCAATGCCAGCAGGGATGTTGGTTGTGACATTAATTATGGTTCTTGCTTCAGATATATTTCTTCCTGTTCCTTCAAGTATGGCAATTACTTATTGCGGAGGTATTCTGGGTACATTTACAACAACATTGGCTGCCTGGGTTGGATTGAACCTCGGGGCATTTCTTGGATATTTTTTATCCCGATATTTAGGGAAGCCGTTTGCTGAGAAAATGGCTGGCAAAAAAGAGCTGGAAGAACTCTCCGTTATGACCCAACGGTATGGTCCTTTGACGCTGATCTGGACAAGGGCTCTACCCATACTGGCTGAAGCTGCAGTTCTGTTTGTCGGGGCAACCTCCCTTCCCTTCAAGCAATTCTGGAAACCGATTCTTGCAGCGAATCTTGTTGTTGCATTCTGTTATGCGGGTGCGGGAGAGATTTCAAGCCAGTTCAATATCCTGCCGATTGTTGTGGTTGCATCAGGATTGTTTCCGCTGGGAATTGCCTGGTTGATAAGAAAATATCACATCCGGCAATTATAAAGAAAAAAGCCTCACGCAGAGTTCGCAGAGCCGCGGAGAGTGTAATAACAATTGTCTCCGTCTTAATAATTGAATTTAATGCTTGGTGGTTATTGATCCTTGAGAAAAGCTTCCAGTTCGTTTCTTGAAGGAAGTGAATTCTGGGCACCTTTTTTTGTCACTGCAATAGCTGCCACTGCAGATGCAAGCCTGCTCGCTTCGATCGATTCGACTCCTTCAGAAAAGAACGTTGCGATTGCTCCGTTGAATGCATCTCCTGCAGCTGTTGTGTCAATTGGTTCAACTTTAAATGGTGGAATGGATTTGCTTCCTGTTTCGTCAATCCAGAGAGCCCCTTCTTTACCTCGTGTGCAGAGTATCAGTCGAACACCCTGCTCAATGAGATACCTTCCTGCCAGGGCTGCATCTTCTTCTGAGTCAACTGGGAAGCCGGAAAGAAAAGCAAGTTCATGTTCGTTGGGAGTGAGCAAATCGATATCAGGTAGAATTTCAAGAGAAAGAATATCAAGATTTGCAGGAGCCGGATTCAGGATTGTTTTGAGGCCATGTTTTTTGGCTTTTTTCAATCCATGAATGACTGCTGGTAAAGGAGTTTCCAGAGATGTCAGAAAAACCGTTGCGTTTTCAAAAAAGGAATCATCAACAGAATCAAGATCTTCTGGCGTAAGTTCAAAGTTTGCACCCGATGCAACACTGATGGAGTTTTCCCCGGATTGGTCAACATTGATTAAAGCAATTCCGGAGGGAGTGTTTGGTACTATTTTAATGTATTGACAATCGATATTTTCTGTAGAAAGGGATTCAAGAGATTCTCTGCCAAACGGATCGTCACCAACAGCGGCAATGAATAAAACAGGGTTTTCAGAAAGGCGGGCAGCTGCAACTGCCTGATTTGCTCCTTTTCCGCCTGATTCTTTGGAAAAAGTTCCCCCGGTGACGGTTTCTCCCGGTGCGGGTAGATTGGCAGTCCGGACGACCAGATCAGTGTTGATAGAGCCTAATACGATAACTTGGGGTTGTGCCGTTTGAAGTTCTGAGTTGTTGGAATTCATGTATTATGGTCCGTTGATTGATACTGGTTTGTGATCAATCTATACTATAAGGCAATCTTAAAATAGCAATCTAAAATCAAATATGCATGTGAATCTTAAATCAAGCAATATAGTTCCTGAATCAGGTATTCAAATTTAAAAGATGGAAAATCATCCACCATCAGAAATGATTGTTCTTCTGAACCTCGCCCGTTCGGGAGATCAGGAAGCACAGGACAGGCTTTTTGAGCTGTGCAGAAACTATATCAGTATTATTGCAAGAGCCCAAATCGGGACATGGTTACAAACCAAAGTTGATGCGTCTGATCTAGTCCAACAGACTCTCCTTGATGCCCATCGAGGTATGAATGATTTTCGTGGTGCGTCTGAAGGAGAATGGCTTGGTTGGCTGAGGCAGATTCTTAATAACAACACAACGGATTATATTCGAAAATACCGAGGGGCAGAAAAAAGAGATATTCGTCGCGAAGTTTCCATTGATCAGGGGACACCTGATAATAGTGAAATGAAAATTCAGCTTCAATCAGATTGTGATACTCCCAGCCAGATCATTCAACAGCGTGAGCAGGAAGTCAGGATGGCTAATGCAATCAGCACGCTTGCACCGGATTATCAGCAGGTGATTATCCTTCGAAATTTGCAGAGGCTATCCTTTAATGAAGTGGCGCAGGATATGGACCGAAGCCGATCAGCAGTTCAGATGCTTTGGATGAGAGCGCTGAAACAGCTTAAAGAAATCATGGATGTTGAGCAGGAGACCATAAAAGATAATGAGTGATTCCGAACAGAATAAATCTGACCAAAACGAATCTTCTTCAGAAGAACTGGAATTGTTCGATACTTTGGATCGGTACGTAGATTACCTGAACCGGGGAGACGAGAATTCTGTTCAGGATTTGTCATCAAAGAACCTCGATTCAAGTCAGTTTTTTCAATGCTTGAACAGTCTTGATAAGCTATCACCCGTGATGCCAATGGCAGATCTGATTCCTGTATTGAATATCCCTGAAAATGATAACGAGGATGGTGAAAATAATTCCGAAGAAGATCGGGATGAATTTGAAAAGGGGATGAATCAAAAACAATTTCCGTGCAAATTTGGAGGCTACGAATTGCTGGAGGAAATTGGTCGTGGTGGAATGGGAGCCGTTTTTAAAGCAAGGCAAACCACTTTAGGTCGGGAAATTGCGCTGAAGATGATTCTCTCAAGCCGATTTGCTTCCCCGGAACAGGTCCATCGATTTTATACCGAAGCAAAAACCGCAGGGAAACTGAAACATCCCCACATTGTTGGCATTCATGAGGTTGGCGAAATTCATGGACAACATTATTTTACCATGAATCTGGTGAATGGAAAAAATCTAAATCAGCTATTCAAGGAAGGACCAGTTCCTGCAGAAGAAGCAGCTTTGATTTTACAAAAAATTGCAGATGCGGTTCATTATCTTCATGAAAATCAGATTATTCATCGTGATTTAAAGCCTTCAAATATCCTTCTGGATGAGGAAGGGAATCCGTACGTTTCCGACTTTGGTTTGGCGAAAATTATGGATTACGATGGTGATGCAACGCAATCCGGTTCCATTCTGGGAACGCCCAGTTATATGCCTCCTGAACAAGCAGCAGGTCACCTCAACCAGATATCCGAACGAAGTGACATCTACAGTTTGGGGGCCATTCTATATTCCTTGCTTACTGGAAAACCTCCGTTTTCGAATGACAATCCTCTGGATACTCTGGTGGATGTTCTTGAAAGTGAACCAGCGCTTCCTACAGATGTTGTTGATGGAGTTCCTCGGGAACTTTCATTGATTTGTATGAAATGCCTCGAAAAAGAACCTGAAAAGAGATACCAGACAGCAGCTGAGCTCGTTGCAGATTTGGAGCGGTTCCTGTGTGGAGATCCTGTTGAGGCAAAACCGGTAGGCATAATTCATTCGCTGCACCGGTGGATGAGACGAGAACCAGCTTTGGCAACACGATTGACTGGCTTGGTGATTGCTGCAGTTATTATTCAAATTACCTATTGGAAATTAGGAACGAATATTCATTACCATACGCGAATCATGACGGTTTTTGGCTGCTGGTTTATCTGGGCGCTCTTCTGTCAATGGGTGTTGGCAGATGATCGGCTTTCCAAAGTGATTTGCTATTTATGGGCAATATCAGATATTGCTTTCCTGACCGGTCTGTTATTTATCACGGAAAGTCCGCTTGGTCCGCTGTTAATTGGTTATCCGTTTTTGATTGTTGCATCGGGACTGTTTTTTGATGTCAAGGTTGTCTGGACTTCCACCTTTTTCTCTCTTATCGGCTATGCAATCCTGATGCGATTGAGAATTGAAGAATCAAATCCGCCCCAATATCCGATTATTTTTGCAGCGGTGATGGCGTTACTCGGAATGGTGGTGGCCTACCAAGTTCATCGAACCCGATTGCTTTCCCGATATTTTAAACAGAATAAATACTCTTCCGGGAATTCTTCAAAATGATAGATATTAATATTTGAAAAATTTGAAGTAGGAAGAAGTAAGCTGAGATCAGGCAGCTTCAGAAGGATAGATGTCATCTTCTTTTTTGATTTTTTCATCCAGCTGTTTTTTGATCGAATGGGACAAAGCATTCCAGACGCGATCAATATCAATTTCATCGTGGCAGGCCATATGTTTTTTGCCACTGTAGGGGCACCGTTTTCGATAGCTGGCTGCGCAAGATAATTGTGTGGTGACAAAGCTGTGGCAGGAATCGGCTGGTCCTGATCGTTCTGAACTGGTGCAAGTGAAAATTCCAACAACGGGAGTATCTAATGCAGCAGCAAGATGCATCGGCCCGGAATCGTTTGTCAGGAGGATATCGGATTGGTTTAAAACTGCAGAAAG